>NZ_CVTO01000136.1:0-118550 GCF_900004715.1 Pseudomonas sp. 24 E 13 | reverse complement strand
AAGTGAGCCGCCGTCAGGGCGGAACCCTAAGTGGCCGTTACCGCAGAAACGGATATGTACTCGATCTGATACAACATCCTGGTCGGCCCAGAGGCCGCCATCGGGGGCAAGCCCCCTCCCACAGTTTGATCTGTTTTTGTCATTAAATTGACAGGTGCCTGGAGAGAATGTCCGTTGGTCTCTACGAGCTTGGTTTGTCGCGGTTTTCTTCTATTCTCAATATCAGGGATATCCGCAGGAGTCGCAGGATAGAAACAGCCTCGCCTTTGCGCTGGGGCTGAACACCGATCTACCGAGGGTCGCCGCCATGCCGCGCAACCTTTGCCTTACCCGCCAGTGCCTGGGCCTGGCAACTCGTATCGAATGCTCCATTCGCCCCCTTGCCGGGGAGAATGGGCTGTGGACGTTGTTATTTGCCGCCGGCATGTCGGGCGAGCAGCCTTCCACCGTCAAGTCTCAAGGCCCGTTTCACGGGCCGTTCGTGGCGGAAACCATGTTGGGTTCCATTGTCGACAGCCTGACCCTGCACGGTTACGAGCAGTTGGACGAGCCGCAGATCTGGTGCCTGCACCTGCAGGCCCATCTGCGCCAACTCAACGGCGGCCAGGAGCGATTGGCCCTGTAATTCCGGGCTATTTGCTTTCCGGTTTGTCCAGTTTGACCTCAAAGCCATATTGCACGGTGTTGAGGTCGGTGCGCTGGTAGCTTTCCAGGGTGGTCGGCTGGCCGTAGAAATAATGCACATCAAACAACGCCGTACCGTATTCCTCGGCGCGGTGGCTCACGCCGAGAATTTCCTTGAGGTAGTTGCCGCTCGCGTCCCTGGCGTAGAAACGCCAGCTATCGGCGGGAAACGCTTGCTGGTCGACGATCAGCGCGTTGTCCTTGAGCAACAGACCCTTGGGCAGTTTTCCGACGTCAATCGAGGCCTTTTCGATGGTGGCGAGAAACAAGGGTACCGAGCCGACCACAAACGCCGGGGTTTCCGGGAACAGGTTAAGGTCATAGGTCAGCGTGCCGCTGGCCGCGTTCAGCTCGTAGGCTTCGGTCGGCAACTCGATGGGTTCGCCGCGCTCGCCCTTATCATCTGCGGTGAAAAAGGTGATCGGCGCGGCGCTGTTATTGCGCTCGGCGCCGACCAGATCGTCATTGAAGGTGAAAGGGTGGTCGAACACGATTTTTGCGGCACTGGCATCTTCGGTCGATTGGCTGATGGTTACGCTGTTTTTCAACTGATCTTCAGTCATTGACGCGTCTTTGAGCCAGCTGGCGGCGGCGTCGTCATACACCGTGACCGGCATCGGCAAGGGCTGCACGCTCTGTTGCAGGCTGTTTTTGTCGAAGCGCATCACCGGCAGGTCCAGCGCCTTGCGGGTCACCGTGGCTTTGGAAAAATCCAGTACGTTGACCTGCAGGGTATCGATCACACCGTTGAAATACACTTTGGCGTAATGGCTGGTCTGTGTGTGTTCGAAGGCTTTTTGCGCGTCGGTGAGCTGTTTATCCAACGCTTCGGACCAGGCCTTCTGCTGTTGCAGCTGCGCCAGCTGCTTCTCATAGAACGCCACTTGTGCAGCGCTTTCGTTGATTGAACCTGAGCGGGTGAGAAATTGCCCGGTGCTGTCCCGGGCCTGTACCAGCAGCGGGTTGGGCGAGTCGTCGCCCAGCTCGGTGGCCAGCGGCTCGCTGTTGGTCAGTTCGATTTCGGCGTAATTCTTGCCCAGCGACAGCAGCTTGAGGCTGATATTGCCCTCGGTGCGTGAATGGCCGACGTCGTTTTTTGACAGGTCAAAGGTCAGCACCCTGCCCGGCGCGGCGACCTCAATCGTGCCTTTAAGGCTGACGGGCTGCGGCTGGCTCTTGTTTTCCGTCTCGATGCCCTCGATGAACGGGTAGGTCACCGTCAGGTCGTCGGGGTTGGTCAGGTTGGAGCTGCTGGGACTGAGCTGGATGCCGGGGTCGGTCTCCGACCACTCCGGCTGGAAGGGAATGACTTTGTTGTTGCTCAAGGTTACCGACTCCCACTCCAGGCCATGGGGGAAGGGGAATTGCTCGGGAGCGTTGAACGTGAACGGGAAGACCGGCTGCAAATCCGTCAGGTAGTCGGAATGCGAAGCCCTGCGCAGGACGAACAGGCCGTTGATATAGGTGTCCACCAAGGCCTGGGGGCTGGGGTAATGCTTGAGCAAGACCAGGCTGTCTTCGCCGTATTCGGCCTCGATGGGCTTGGTGTCGAGCTTGATCCGCGCACGTTCCAGCAACAGCAGCGAACCGCCCAGGTCGGCGATGACGTCGCGCAGCTTGGGGTCCTGGATGCTGTCCAGGGACTGTTCGAACGTGGTGGTTTTTTCTTCGAGGGTGGCCTGCTTCTGCTCTTCTTTGGGAGAGCAGCCGCTGGTCATCAGCAACGCCGCGCACAGGCCTAGACTGGCCAAAGGGAATCGCACATCCATTATCTGAGTTTTCCTGTCCGACATCATCGAGCCGAGTGAATGGTCTCGACACTAGCAGAAAAATCCTCTTACAGATGCCACTTGGCGCAGTTTTCTCGCGGTGACAGGCGCCGGGTAGCCACTGGTATACTCGGCGCCATTTTTAGCCAAGCTGTGTGGGATTCAATGGAACGCTTTATCGAAAACACGATGTATGCCGCGCGCTGGCTGCTGGCGCCGATCTATCTGGGTTTATCCCTGGGGTTGCTGATCCTGGCGATCAAGTTTTTCCAGGAAATCATTCACGTGATTCCGAATATTTTTTCCTTGCTGGAATCGGAAGTGATCCTGCTGCTGCTGTCGCTGATCGACATGGCCCTGGTCGGTGGCCTGCTGGTGATGGTGATGATTTCCGGCTACGAGAACTTCGTCTCGCAGCTGGATATCGATGAAAACAAGGAAAAGCTCAACTGGCTGGGCACCATGGACTCTTCGTCGCTGAAGATGAAAGTGGCGGCCTCCATCGTGGCGATTTCCTCCATCCACCTGCTGCGCATCTTCATGGACGCCAAGAACGTCGATCCGCAACACCTGATGTGGTACGTGATCATCCATATGACCTTCGTGGTCTCGGCGTTTGCCATGGGTTATCTGGACAAGCTGACCAAGCACTGATGACGCGCGCCGGCCTTACTGCTCGACGAAGTAGTAGGGCTGGCGGTTGATCTTCATTTGCTTGACCACGGTGACTTTCTGACTGAGCCGGTCGGTCTGATCCAGCAGCGCGACGTTGCCGGGTTTGGCGCTGAGAAAGGCGTGCAATTGGGCCTCGGTCTGCAGAATCGGCAAATAGGCCTGCAGATAGAACACACTGGCGCCGGCGATTCGTTCATTGGGTTGGAACAGCGCCACCTCTTTACCTTCGTCCTGCAGTGTCTGCACCTGACTGATCACCGGCACGAATGACTGGCGCACATCGGCTTTGGGGGCGAACCAGAAGGCGGCGCTGAGGTAGCAGGCGATAGCGAGGGTGAATACACCGCCGATGATCTGTCGGTGGTAGCGGTAGAGTGCCGGTTTGTGTTGTTTGACCCACTCCAGCAGCACCCGCGCATATTCCGCTGCCAGTACGGCGGCCGCCGGAGTCAACGCCATCAAATAGACGGTGCGTTTGCTCGAGGCCAGGGTCAGCAGGGTGAACTGCGCCACCAGCCACACGCTGAAAAACAGACGGTAGCGGTTGCGCACCAGGCTTTTGCGAAAGTGCCACAGGCCCAGGTACACCAGGATGTTCCATGGCAGGAAGGCCTCAGGCAGTTTAACGAGGTAGTAATAGAACGGCTCGTAATGCCCGGCTTCCACAAACGAGCCGCTGAAGCGCCCAACACTGTTGGTCCACAGCACGTCACCGACAGCCTGCATACCGCCGCGCTGAAACAGAAACCCCAACCAGATCAGCAGCGGCACCAGCGCCAGCAGCGTGAACAGCGCCGGCTTGAGCCAGTCGCCGATACGCAGGCGCTTATCCATCAGGCTGGTGCACGCCAGGTAGACAAAAATCACAATCCCCGGCATCGCCAGGCCCAGCACACCTTTGCTCAGCGTGGCGATGACCATCCCCGCCGTGAACAATGCCCACGCCCAGGCGCTGGAACCCTGGCGCTCGGACTCGGGGCGCATTGCCTGATAGAACCCCAGCAACGCTGCAGTCACGCCCAGGGCGAGCAACGAATCCTCACCCACTCCTCGCACATTGCCCCAATAGCTGGCCATGGTCGCCAGGATCAACGCGGCGCTGAATGCCAGCGTTGTGGGCCGCCCGAACCGGCGCAACATCCCGTAGAGCAGCATCACGCTGAACAACCCGGCAAACGCCGATGCCAGGCGTACGGCCCCGGTGCTCGCGCCAAACAGACGAATCGCCCCGGCGTCCAGCCAAAGACTCAGTGGCGGTTTCTCCAGGAAAGGCTCACGAAACAGACGCGGCACCACCCAGTCATTGTCCAGGTGCATGGCCATGGCAATCCCAGAGACGCGCGCCTCGGTGGAGCCTTGCAGTTCATGGTTGCCAAGGGCGAAGAAAAACAGCAAGCCAACGAGCAGGAGCAGCAGGGGAACGGGACGCGTCATTGAGTGGCTACCGGGCAGGGGACCGCTCGGGGGAGCGGGCATGGCTGCCGGCTAGTATAGGGAAGGGTTTCTTAACGGTTCGTGAACGAGTGTAGGGTTTTTGTGCGGTCAGGCGGCGAGAGCTTTACGTACCTGACACGCTAATCCGCGTCCTTGGCAGCAAATAATCTCTTGGCCTGCGCAAAACACTTTTCCGCAATGGCCGAGCGCGGTTCGGTCTTGCGCATCACCATGCCCAGTGGCGCGAGCACGCTGGCGTCCGGCAGGTTGATGAACGCGAGGTTCTCGATCGGACTTTCCAGGCCGCTGTCCAGCGGCATGATTGCGCAGCAGAAGCCTTCGTGGATCGCCTGGAACAGCTGATAGGTTGAATCGCTTTCGAGCATGGGCTGGGGCGCGAGGCCGCGGCTGCGGAAACTCAGGTCAATGGACTTTCGATAGTGCATGCCCGTGCTGATCATCCCCAGGGGCAATTGCGCGGCGTCTTCCCAGCTCATTTCGCTGCCCTCGAAATGGAAGTGACGGGTGTCGTACAGCAGGCCGACACGCGTCTCGCCCAGCTCGAAAAAATCCAGGTAGTTGGCGTTAACGTGGTCCAGGTAACACACACCCAGATCCAGTTGATTGGTGCCCAGCGCCTCGATGATGTTGTCCGAACTCATCGACGTCAGGCTGAACTTGAGCTCGGGAAAGGTGTGGGACAGGCTCTGGATATAGCTGATCGGGTTGAACCCGCTGAGCGGCACCAGGCCCAGGCGCAAGTTACCCACCAACTGACCGCGACACGCGGCCGCCTCGGCGAACAACCCGTCATGGGCGGCGAGCAAGGTCCTGGCCCACGCCAGCACACGCTCACCGGCCTCGGTAAAACCTTCGAAACGCTGGCCCCGGGTGACCAACTCCAGGCCCAACTCCTCCTCCAGATTGCGCAGGCGCATCGACAACGTCGGCTGGGTGATATGGCAGCGCGCAGCCGCCTGGCCGAAGTGACGGGTCTGCTCCAGCGCAATCAGGAATTTGAGTTGTTTTATGTCCATCAAGGTGCCTGCCAGGGAAGAAGTGAAAGGTCTGTCAGAGTGGAATCACCGATTCCTCAGAACTGGCCAACGCACTCGATAACCGGCCGCCAGACAATGCTGGATAGCCCGATCAGCCTTGACGATTAGACAGGCATTTTTCAGTTCAGTACACAGTCGATGGCTTGAAGGACGGGCAGCAGCCCTGCCGTGCGCAGGATGGCAAGGGGTTGAAACCGGGTCGATCAGCCGCCCGTCATGTTCATGAAGCGCACCACCTGCACCTCATCGTCGAGGGTGAAGTTGTGTCGATACGGCTTGAGTTTCATCGACTCGACAATCGCACGCTCCAGGCGTTTCGGTTCGCCCGGATAGCGCCGCAGCACCGCCTTGAGGTCGACCGAATGCTCGTTGCCCAGGCACAGCAGCAACCGGCCCTCAACGGTCAGGCGCACACGGTTGCAGGTCGCGCAGAAGTTGTGACTGTGGGGCGAAATAAAGCCCAGGCGAATATGCGGCGCCTCGGCCAGACGCCAGTAACGCGAAGGCCCCTGCGTCGATTCCGCAGAGTCGATCAGCGTGTAACGTTCGGCGATACGCTCGCGCACCTGCGCACTGGAATAAAACGCCTCGGCACGGCTGTGTTCGCTGATCACCCCCAGCGGCATTTCTTCGATAAAGGATATATCCAGACCACGGTCGATGGCGAAGGCCACCAGGTCGTTGACCTCATGGTCATTGCGACCCTTCATCACCACGCAATTGAGCTTGGTGTGCTCAAACCCCGCAGCATTCGCGGCATCGATACCGGCGATCACCTTGGCCAAGTCACCGGTGCGCGTCAGTTCACGAAAGCGCGTGGGGTCCAGGCTGTCGAGGCTGATATTCAAGCGCTTGAGCCCCGCATCGAACAACGGAGCGGCCAGCTTGCCCAGTTGCGAACCGTTGGTGCTCATGCACAACTCGCGCAGACCGGGGAGCGCGGCGATGCGTCGGCACAGCTCCACCACGCCCTGACGAACCAAGGGCTCGCCGCCGGTCAGACGGATCTTGCGCGTGCCCAGCGCGACGAAACTGTGTGCCAGTTGATACAGCTCTTCCAGCGACAGAATCTGCTGGCGCGGCAGGAACTCCATGTCCTCGGCCATGCAATACACACAGCGGAAATCGCAACGGTCAGTGACGGACATCCTGAGGTAGTCGACCCGGCGCGAAAAGCTATCCATCAGGATTTGATCGGTCATGAGAAACCTCGGCGGCGGCGTCGGGCGCATAACCCTGGCGCTTTAATGGGCGCGTTATCTACGCGAGGCTAGAGTTGTTTTGAGCGTACGTCTAATCAGTATTAGCAACTGAGTGATCGACGGGGTCTATGGGGTGTGGCTGATGGTTTTAGGGGGGGGCGCGGTAGTGGGTGATGAAGGGCTTGGTCAGTCAAGGTTCGATTCCGTCCTGCGGCGAGGGCGCCTCGCTCGCCGCAGGTACGGAGTGATCGTGCTGTCGGTTTCTATGGATTCTCGCCAGATGTCTGCACAGTGAATACCTGAGTTTCCAGCATCCGCTCCAGCAACAACTCACCCAGCACGACCAGTTGCTGAGCCGCCAGCAGCTTGTGGCGGTGTGAGCCTTCGAGTTCAAAGGCCAGATCGGTGGTCATGACGTTCAGCGAGGCGAGGGTTTCACTGGCTTGGACCAGCAGGGTTTCGGCGGGGATGCCTGGGGCGAGGGTGAACAGGGTTGTTGGGGGATTGGGGGTGATCTTTTTCATGATGAAGCTCCCACACTGTTTTAAGAAGCCGCCGCCCCCTGCTGTCAAACAGGATTGGGTGGCAGCTGTACGCGGGTTGACAGACCGGAAGTGTAGGAACCCGGCGCACCCGAAGATGCCCCACGCACAGCCACCATGAACGAGGCGGAACGCGTAGAGCATGCCGTCTTGCCAAGGGGTGTGAAAGGTTACACTTTTCGGCCTGTCAAAGCCGATCGCTGATGAGCAGCGACGTGGAAAAGTTAGCGTGGTGGAGGGGGTTGTGCCAGTTCATTGAAGGCGCGATATGTTGAAGGAAAATTCTGAGGGCCTGTTTGCTGGGCTTTTTGAACGCCGGAAACAACAAAACCCGCACTAGGCGAGTTTTGTCGATGCTTCGAATTGGTGGGCTGGGGTAATTTGAATCAGTTCGTTAAGTTATTGATTTATAAAATTAATAATTATTTTAATTTTTCGTTGGAATACCAATTGGAATACTGCACTCCACTTGACCTCCCGCTTGCATTCGATCTGACCAGCACGCTTCGTAACAATGATTGGCAGTGAACTGCACACAGGCAGAAATCGGCCGATTCTGTTGAAAAAGTCGGGTTCGGTTTCCACGGCAGAAAAGTACGCGTATGAGATTGAAATCCGTTCTTTGCGCAAAAGGTTCAGGGCTCAGATTTGACGTAGCAACGCGTAAAAATGGCTTTTTCACTGATCAATGTATAGGCAGCCACGCCGGGGCGACTTTTTCAACAGAATCGGCTGGGAGCAGTCAGTGGACATTATGATGGCAAAACGATAGCCTAAAGCTAGAAATGCTCGAAAAGGATCAAGTCGCCTATGTCGTGTTTGGATGCGACATAGCATGTCGCCTGATTTTAGCTAGGGTGAGTCAATGCAGTACATGGATGGAACATGATCGATCTCGGAGCCACAGATTTTTATATTGACGTACCGAGCCTGCCACGGCTTGAGTTCGAAAGATATTCGACTAAGTTGTTCGATGAGTGGGAGGCGTATGTCGAGCAAGTATTAAAAATTCCAGATTACTCGCTTGCGCTTGAAGTTGAAGAGGGTTCAATAAAAGGTGGGGCGAAAATTGCCACAGCACTTTGCGCACTTTATATTGGTATAGGCCAATACGGATCGTTCATATCTGGACTTCAAACAATACAAGGCCAAATAAGCTCAATAGGCGATTTTCTGGCTACTCATGCGACCATGCCTTTCTCTTCTGGTAAAGTTAAACCAAGAATTAAAAAGCATAATGGTTCTCTAGGTGAGTTGCAAAAATTGTTCTTTAAAATTCAGCAAGGAAAAATTACGGCTGAGCAAGCAATGCTTGAGGCTGAAGTGATGTTCGGCGACGAAGCGAAATCCGAGCCAGACTTCATGGATGAAATGAAAAATTCATTCGAAAATACGCCTCTACTAGCAAAGCAATTAAACTTGCCTCTAAACGCTTTTGAGCAAGATGTGTTTCTACAAATCAACAATAAAAAGCGCCAGCCGCGCTCACCGCGCCCTAGGCCAGAACCACCTATTGGCCAACAATTTCGCGTAGAGGTTTGGCGCGACTCAAAAAAAGAGAAAAGAAAGGTGCGTGTAATGCAGTTGTGAAACATCGTGTCAGCCTAACAACTAGATAAAATGGCTAACGTAGCTTGCTGGGACGGGACTGATAAAGGAAACGAATTTATTTTCAAAAAATAAATTCATCACCTTTATTATCTCTTTTTTATCCTGTTTTAGATGCATAATCTATGATTGCTTAAAAATATTCTTTGAGCCAGCTATAGCGAATGGCCAGTTTGCTATTTTTATTTGATTTATGCAGGTCGTATTGCAAGCAAATGTATTCAAAAGCCTGCTCATAAAAGTATTTGCCTGCGTCACGTAAAATGCTGGCTTTAAATTCTTCCCCTAAGTAATCAATAAAGGGGTAGCCGTCTCGGTCTATGGCGGTCATGTTTATGCATTTTACAGCCAAGTTGTGATTGTATAGCTTATATTTGTCCACACCGTTCGTGGTTTCTTGGAGTTGACGATTAAGATAGTCCAATGTGTGCTGGCCGACAACTATTCTAGGATATTGCGCCACGTTACTTTCGAGAATATAGCTGTTTGCAACCACTGCGCCATAAAGCTCATTGTCGTGAAGCTCTACACCCCATGAGGTTTCTATGGCGCCTCTGATTGGATTTCGATTTGCTAAACCTAGCAGGCACAAGGTCCCGGCGAGCATGAATATATCATAAACTGCATTCATCGGGCATTTAGAGTGTTCGGAATCCACAGGATGATAGAAAACCAAACCATCGGACCAGCGTTGCTGTTTTGCTCTCGGCGACTTCATCTCATCATAAAGCTTCTGGTCGTCGGGTCCAAAATTGTCTCTAAAACTTGTTTGGCTACTTGTTTCAGCCATGAAAAACTCGGCGTTTTTTTGTAAGGATGCTATGGCACCTACTGACTTACGTACTTCAGGCATGAACGCCTCTTGACTGCCCGCGTCCGTAAACGAGCGCATTAAATTTTGGCCTTTGAGAGCGTCCCTCTGTCCCAGCAAATCAATAAAGCAGGCGCAGTAATCTGTAACTTTTAAATCTTTGTCATTCATAGATAACCTTGGAGCATTGACCCGGTTAGAGAGGAATGATTTTTACGTATGGATGCAGGCGATTGTTATTTTAATTAAATTGCGTTTTGTGTTTTCTTTGCTATTTAAGCGAACATTGCTGCGAACTCCTCAGGCAAATAGCCATAGGTATGTTTGCCATAAGCCCACAGAAATACCAATAAGCATGCTCAGAAATCCAATTGTTTTTAAGGGGCGCCCCTCAAATAATTTATCAATCATGACTCCAAAGCCACGCGAGGCGGTATGCAATTTTCCGCTAATTAGTTTTTTCATTATGGAGCTAAAAAAACCGATTTTTGAAAGTGTCGAATTATGCATTCGAATGAATTCTTTGTTTTCAAAAGCCGCAATTTCCTCCTCGCCATTCAGGAAGTGTCTAGGGATACCTCCATTCAGCTCCATCAGAGACTTCATTTTTGGATGACTAGCATAGTTTGACCCATACCGATCTGAGATGAGGTCATTTAGATTTAGTCGGCGCTCAACAGGTATCACCGAAGCGTCGCGACCACCTAATGCACGATATCTATGCTCTAAATGCTCAAATCCGTAAGTTAAATTGCGCATATTCCAATGGACCCAATACTTATCTCTGCGATCTCGAACGAATCGATAAAAACCTGAAAGTAGCTCTAGCTCGATTGCGTCAAAATTCTGTATGACGTCTTCACGGGCGATATGCAGCTCTTCAGCTATTGAGTGCGTTGAAAAACTTACAGCTTGGCCTGTTGCATAATGACTAATTGCAATAGAAGTGATTCGGGGAGAAAGTGCGTCATTATCGTCATACAAACTTTGGCAGGAGTAGTGTATCAAGAAAAAATTCTGAGGGCTTTTTCTTACTTCTCTTATGAAGGTGCTACTATCTATTATGCTCATCATTCTTCCTTGGAAAACTGCTTAACCTACTAAACTATCTTCATGATGGCGTAAGGCTTGCGCTTGAGCAACTGTGTACCTTCGTTTCTCATCGAGTGACTCGGGCTACTGATCTTGGCTCGGGAATACAAATCGAGTTGTCGCCTTGAAGACTGCTTCCAGACTGGGGCGGCCTCAGCGTAGGAATGTCCACAGCCGATTCTGTTGAAAAATTCGGTCTGCCCAAGCTGCCTGATCATTGACTAGTGAAAACGCCTTGTTTGCACGCTGCTACGTGAAGTCCGAGTCCGAAGGCCTCTGCCAAAAGTAAATATTTCAATCTCGGACGCATACTATTTTGATACGCAAACAATGGCCGATTTTTTCAACAAAATCGGGTCGAAAGCGGTCCCTCGCGATCGGCAGGTTTAGCTGCGAGATTTTCACGAGCCTGAGCCCTGGTCGTTGTCAGGAGTGATTGGCTGCGTACGGATTGCGTACGGCCCGGCGCTGAGGGCGCCACCGGGGCGCAAAGATTTTTCGGCGGTACACGCCAATAAACGTAGACGTCCACCGCCAGGATCATGGGAGCTCTAGGTATTCGGGATTCCAGCGTTGCAGGCAGAACTTGATGATTTTCTTCCCGCGTGCGTCGATGGAGTTGGCACCCCATTTGCCATTGATAATGAAACTGTCCAGTTCGTTCTGGGTCTTGTAGGGGGCCTTCTTGAAGTAATTGGAGTTCTTCACTTGGATGTTGCTGTTGCCTTTCGACGAGTTGGCGGAGGCGGGGTCGAAGGTCAGGTTGCCGAGCCGGTTGATATGGTCTTCTAGGAACGTTTCATTCAGGGTCGGAAGTATAGAGGCGTTGCGGACAATACCCAGCGCTTCGGGGTTTTGCGCAGCGATGTGTTCTATCGTCAGGTTGGTGCGCCTAGTGGCGTCTCTGTACTCACGCTCCGACATATCGGCGCAGATGGGTTGTTCTGTCTGGCGGAGATGGTTTTCATACTTCCAGAACAGATAGCTCATGTCCTTGGAGTGCATGTACTCATAGAAGTTGGTGTACTGCAGATTTTCCTTGAAGAACTTGTTGGAACTGTGGTGGTTGAGCAGGGCAGTGAGCTTGTCGAACAACGGGGTGAATTTACCCGCAAAATCCCTTGCCGCGCCGAATAGTGCCGGCTGGCCGGTATTCGAACGCGCCTGTTGAATCGAGAAGACACGGAAGCTGTACATCTCCAGGTACTTGCAGGTCAGGTCGAAGTTAGCCTTGGTGGGCGAGGTGTCCAGTTTGTAAGCCTTGATCAGCAGCGGGTAGAAGGTGCCGAGGCGGTCCAGGCAGACAAGGTCTCTGAAGCCCTCGCTTTGCGACTGCATCAGCAGCCTGAGGATGGTGAAGCTTTCCTTCAGCTCTTTGCTGAAGCGATCGATGAAGCTCAGGGCTTCATCCTTTTTGTTGGAATTGATGAGCGGGTTGATCTTGTTGCGGATGTAGTTGACCGGTTGCTGATAGTCGCTCTTGTCGCTCCACTTTTCGAACGCAATGCAGTGGTATTGGAGCGCCGAGTCCTCCGACAGTTTTTCATCGAATTGCTCGAGTTCCCGATAGATTTCCGTAAAGCGCTCCTGAATGGAGCGAAGGTGGATGTCGACGTCCTCACCGGTGGCCAGGTAAGTCTTGTACATAAGGAAGCTCTTGATCTTCTCCAGGTGGGTCAGGCCTTTACCACGATCATTGGTGGTCTCGAAGATAAGCGTTGCTTCCGCCGTGTCTTTCACAGAGTACGTCAGGACTTTGGTGTGCGAGTCCAGCTTGGTCTTCAGCTCCAGCAGTTCGTCGACCGACTTTTTCGCCAGCGCTTCGGCAAAGAATCGTTTGGCGCTGTACAGCCGGCGCTGTGACGGTGTCGTGATGTAGTCCGCACCATCCTGATCTTCGAGGATGTAGTCCTGGAAGAAGTCGTTGTCGGGAGAAATGGCGTTGAGTTTGCTGCGGTTCCGACTCTTGATGTAGGTTTCCGTGACCAGATCGAGCCCTTTGTCCACGAACTCCTCGGCGCCCAGTCGATTCACCAGTTCGTCAAGCAAGGCTTTCATGAAGATGATGATAGTGGTGATGCGCTGTTGGCCATCCACCACGTCAATGACATCATAGCCTTGCATCTTTTCATCCCGCTCTTGGAACAGGATGGTGCCCAGGAAGTAATCGCGGCCCAGCGACTGGTTCTCTATGTCTTCAAGGAAGTCCGGGAGCTGGCGGGTCTTGTCCCACGCGTATGCCCGTTGATAGTCAGGAATGCTGAATACCTTTCTTCCATCGAAAAGCTCCTTGAGTTTCTTTTGTCCATTTTCCATTTGGGTATCTCGGCGGGGAGGGAAGTAGCGTCATGATATCAAAGTGCTTTTATCTAAGCAGATGCCTCTACCTACTGTAAAGCAGGGCGGCGAAGGCAGGGTGGTGCTGTCGGCAAATCTGAGGTCGTTATTCCTCGATTGCTGCACCATTAAGTTGTGGCCGCTTTCGGCCTGTCACGACTAACCGGTCTGGTTGTTTTTTGCCATTGCCGCGGTGATTTTCGAGCAGATTTATCCGCAAGAGAATATCCACGTTGAGATAGATGAAGACGGACAAGCGAGCCTGGAAGGCTGCCTACTCACGATTCGAGCGTCAGATCAGCATTTCTCGGTCATTCCCTAATCGTTTCCAGATCAATAAGATGGTGAGTCGATAATAATACCGGGTGGCGTCGGAACGGTCTTTCAGGTGCTTAGTGAAAAACCAGCGTATATGCTTGAGCTGTCAAGTCCAGGGATTATCTCGCCGCCATCGCTGTTGAATGGCCGCTTGCATGCTTCGGGCTTGCCATAGGTGGTGTTGCTGAGTGGCCTTCGAGCCGGTCAGTACGCCACTAAGGAACAGCGTTATATCGAAGGGCTTAGTCACGCTCGACCTCCAATGTAGGCCGACACCACATCGATCCGGTTATGCCCAAGTTCAACGCTGATCTGTTGTCGCGCTTGTTGATCAAGGTCGCGGTCCATGCGATAGCAGTGACCGCCATTGACCGGTGCGGCGTGGCCAGTTAGCTGCTCGTAACGTTCGCAGGCGTAGGCCGCTCGCAGTTCATGGAAACCCTTCAGTCCGTGTTCATGCAGCGTTTCGCGGGCGGGGAGCACGGTCTGTTGCAGGAACGCGGCGTAGCTTTCGTCTCGGGTCAGCAAGTTGCGACTGCGGGCGGCGACGCATGACGAGCCAACGCCAGTGCCGTTTTCACCGCTTCATTGGCCAGAGCCCATCGCGGCGCGGAAGCGCCTTGATTGCACTGGATTCCAGGCACAAAAAAAGACGTCCGCGGACGTCTTTAGATGTTGAATTGGTGGAGCCGGGGGGATTAAAGATTTATGCATAAGTTATTGTTTTAAAAGAGTTTATTTAAAGACTAATTATTAAGTGCCCCCATAAATGCCCCCGTGCACGTATTTCCGATGAGCGGCTATTTAAGGAGTTGAACTGGCGTCCTGAATCTCGTTTGCGACCGGGCGAGGCCATTCAACCACCGGGAGCATTTAATAGAGTCGGTCGTGTACAGCACAACCTCGGTTAGCTGGCCAGAAGGGTTTGATGCCCAGCTCAGACCGGTTGCTGGGTAGATGTCAGGTCACGCAGTTGGGTTTTTTCAGCGGCAGCACACCATGGGCTCATCTAAGACGATTTGAGCTGAGGTGCGGTATGAGACACTCGATGGTTACCTGCCACAACTGTGGCAAAGCGATGGTTCCGAGAGCGTCATATAGCCGTGGTTTCTGGGGGTATTCGCCTTCGTCCAATCATTGCCCCTTTTGCCTGAGTGAGAACTGGCACGGCGGAAATCCAGCGTTAGGGGCTCGGCTGTTCGCGTTGGTAGGCCTAGCTCTTGGTGTTCTGGCCTGCGTATTGGTGGGGGCTCTTCTGTTCAAGGTGCAGTGGTGGCTTGGTGTCGAAGGACAGTGGTCTCTATTGACGCTTGGCACATGTGCTGTGTCGGTTACCGCGGGATACCATTTTTACAACTGGTTTGCTGATTGCTGACCGGTGATCGTGCTGTGGAAGGCAGCAATCGGCCGAGGCTGTGTAAAAACGTTTTTGAGCACGTCAGGTGCTCAAAACTGGACTGGAAATCGCGTTTCTACGCGAAATCCACATCTGCAGACGTGCCGATAAATTTCAGATTTAACGTAGACGCGGACACTTCAATTTTGGCGAAGCGTTTTTACACACTCTGGGCCAGAAGCGGACTCTCGACCAAGTACAGCTAACGACCCATAGTGGCCCCTTGCAATGGATATCAATCAGGCCAAAGATGGCTTTGAATCGGGATAATTTCCGACTGCCCCGTTGAAAGCGTCATGGCTGTCGATCCTGTCACTGATGACCTTTTCACTGAGACACCGGCCGGTCCCGTCGACGACCGAAAAAACAGCTACTACCCCGAGCGTATGAGCCGGGCGCGGGAGGTTAGGAAGACAGCGAAAATATTTATAAATTAGCCTCCCGCCAACTAGAAAAATCATAGAAGATTAAAAATGGCTAAAGATAAGAAAATTGACATAGCGGCAGTTAGCAAACGTCTAGAGCATTTGATTCCAAGGTACATCGACTCACTCGCGAACGAGGGCAATGAGGACTACCAGGGGGCGTTCGAAATTTTCGAATTTGATGAGCCCTTACTCAAAGCCCTTACAAAAACAACATACGCGGCTAAACACCTAGATTATGATTTTTTTATGGGCCTCATACATTCAGTAATTGTCAATTATGGAATACATGACCCCGAGGAAGCTGCCACAGCCATCAGCGACTACGTTGAATCCACAAACGATCGCCGTGACTGGGTTGCGGTTTTTCCTTACATATTCAACAATCCTCTACGTGACTTCCCGCTTGGCAAAGATAAGGATCTTGATCTCAAATTCGGAGCATTCACGGTAAAAACAAAGTCTCATGAATTCGAGAGCCTAGAAAAAATACTTCAAGCTGAGTTCAAGCTCACGAGCGTCTCTAGAACTGATCATCAGCACCAGACGTACCAAGGGAGCGGATCAATTAATAAGTGCCCGCTAATAATGTTTGAGGTGCATGGGGCGGAGGATGCAGCGTTTCACTATGGAAGATGGAAGCTGAAATACTTTACAAACTTACTTGAGGTATATGGAGTTTTGGCGGGCTGTAAAGGTGGTGGATGGGCAAGCAATGAAATTGATACAAACCATGTGTTCCTCATAAATAAAGTGACAGGAGGAATAGAGCGCTCCCCACTTACCGTATCCACTAGGATTAACCTCTGTCCGGATAGCGGCTTTTATGATTCTCTGGATGAGGAATTTAGCGTCTACTCCAACATGATCACAAGCCACAATGACAAACTTTTCGCAAGACTCAAAAGCGCCCTTAATTTCTTTTCGCGTGCGCTGAACGGCACCGACAGAGTACTGGGGTTTATCTCATATGTTATCGCAATCGAAGCCATATTTTCCCGAGACAAGCATACACCCATTAGAATTACGCTCGCTGAGTATATCGCGCTACTCTGCTACCCTCGCGAAGAGAGAGTAGGCATTTATAAAGATATAAAAAAAATATACGACACTCGATCTGCACTTGTTCACACTGGCAAAATCGATATTGATGTAGAACTAATTAAGAAGACCGAAACGATTGCAGCCAAAACCATACTGCATACTTTCCGACTTTATCATAAATTGAATTCGTCAGGCCAAGGCAACATCGAAGATCGTTTTTTCGATCATCTTCGTGATTTAAGACTAGGCGTTTCCACCAGCAGCGAGTGAACTCGTTACTTCAGGCACTGCATGTGGTTACTCACGTGCATTCTGAAGTTCACTTCGAGAAATGAAAGAGAGAAGCTACGCTCCCCCGTTTCAAATGCTAGGTAAGGAACGACAGAAACCGACTCATGGCCGACTCTAAATGTCTGCTTATGGCCGAATGCTGCCTGTCACGATGGGCCGCAGTCGGCCAATTGCGGATGCTCAATCCTTGGCCGCTTCCGACGTAAGTCAGCCATCCTAAGCCGTCCGAAAGCGCCCTGAACGGCTACATCTCTTCATCCAATTTGAATATTTCGAAGACAATTTCCTTGTGAGCGAAGCGCGCCCGCCATGTTTCAATTTCCGCTGGTAACTGGTCTATCCAATCACGTCGATTTGAAAAGTAACGAACCACGCGCTGATCTATGAAGGCACAGCACATGCGGGAATTCTCGCCGAACATTACGATTGATTCCATATCTGTATAGAGGCCTGCGACTCCACCGGTGATTCCGTCACACATCCGTGGTCGTATGTTTCCCCTATGTGGATGTCACCTGTACAAATGTGGAGTCGATCGATTTGTTCCCCAATGAGGCCGTATAGGCGTGCCAGGTCAGCTCTGTTATGAGCCCATGCTCGAACCACGGCTCGGGTTGATTTTGGTAAGCCTCCTCCTGTTTATGAGACTCTCAAAATGGTAGTCCGTCTTCGCGCTTTGTAAGGGATACGTCGAAGGCGTCGGCCCCGGTTTGCAGTTCTTCGAGTGTCATGGTGTCGAGGCCAAAACGATGCACGGAAATGCCGGTCACAACTTCAAAATACAGCCCTTCGGTATTCTTCAGACCAAGATGACAAATTGTCTGTAGCGTTGGGATGAGATCTCTACCACTCCAATCCAGTTGGACCATCTCTCCCGGCTCAAGACGGGCTGGAAATACCCCTCTGTTCCGATCCGAAAGCGCATGCTTCAATGAGCTACATTTTCCACCGTGACCTATTCTGAGGTCCATTACCGTGCAGCTCCTCAGTCCCTTGCATGCTATGTGGAGCGTGAGCCATGCCATACTTGGCTCTTGGGTCAACATAACCTGCTCACTGTCTCTGGCCAGCTGGAATCTCTCGCTTCGTTGTACCATGTACAGGCTAGCGATAACCGCCAACAGCGCGCCCACTCCCGACACCCAATCCCCAACACTTCCCCAGTCTGGAACGAATCGCACTGTTGACTGCGGGTTTAGGTTTATACCAGCTGTCAGCCCAGCAAATGCTGACAAGGCACAGAGAACGAGAACCCCGACAACTACAGCGACAACCCTCATTGGCACTTACCTGATTATGGAAAGGTGCGGATTATATGGCAGGGCTCGCTCACTGGCGTAGCTCGGACGCAGCGAAAGCCCCTGTATGGTGGTGATCGTTTCCGCATTTTTAGGTCGTTTCCGCAACCTGAAGGTCAAATGCGATTCCTGTGCTCAGAAGCACTTCGCTTTCGTTGGCAAAATGCATGTAAACTGCGTCGCAAAATCGGGGGGACGCAAGCGTATGCTGGGCGTTTCTTAGAAGGTGGTTCGAGTCCTCCCCCCCTGACCCATTTTTTAGAAGGTATGACTTATTTCTAAGGTACATCTGTCTTGGAAGGTGCTTGTTGAACCTATGCAAAACGGCATTGAGTATACAAGTAGCTGTAGCCTTTTTAATGTGCTACAAGGAAAAATGTTTGTCAGAAAGATGGGCGGGGTTTCATTTTTTCCGATAGCACCTAAGACCTTAGATCCAACGATAGTTTTTTATAATGCCATTAAGCCAGCCATGCGCGACAATGGCTTCTCAGGGAAAAAATTCCCCCTTAAATATGACAATGGTTCTGGCGCGCCAGAAGCAATTAATATAAATATACATACTTACTCAGCCAGGGTTGTTGTTTTACTGGTTTCTAAGTTGATTGTACAGCGTGAAGGAGTCGCTACCAGCCTTCTAGTACTGCAAGATATGGAGTCTCATCCGGGGCTTCACAATCTAGTTAAAGCTGTTTGTTCTGTGATTTGCTTCGGACACGGAAGGTCTGATTATAAAAGTTTTTCTCCAAAAGTTTATCCAGTGGCAGTTTATGAAAAGAGCCTAGGTGAAGCTTCTATTTCGGATGTGGTGGCTGTTGAGGCCTTAACTCGTCATAGAAATCCCAGAGCTCGAATAATTGAAGATATTTTGAAGAAAAACATCGATCATCAGGTCGATGAAAACAGTATCCTCATCGACCGCCAGGGCATATTTGCTAGATATGCCTATGAGTTCGGTGATGAAAGAAATAACGAAAGAAAAATGGAAAGCGTGCATTGCCTTTTTGAAGTGGGCTTAGCGCTTTTTGAAATATTTTCTAGCGGTAAATATCGCGATCTGGACAAGATTGAACTGGATTTTATTAAGATCCTGATTTCTTCACCCGACATTGTATTTATTAAAAGCGTTACGGCCTATAAAACATGGGTTCTGATTGCAGATGAGTTTAAGTTAAAAAGGTTGTTTGAGACAGCAGTTGATCTGTCTGTTGCGGAGCCGGCAACATGCGTACATCCTCCGATGAAAAAGGAGTGGTCACCTATGCGCACATGGACTATGAGCATTGTAAGTACTCTACTTTTAGGTGTTGTCACCTACTTTTCTCCTGAACTCTACAAGGAATACATAGATTCAAAAGAAAGGGTAGAGATTCTTTCACCTAAAGATGGTGCGTCTCTATCTGCTCCGTCGGGAGAAGTGATTTTGTCTTGGACTGAAGTCAAAAAACAGGCTGAGTCTATTGTGATGGTCGAAAAACTTTCTGGTGACGGTAAGTGGCTTCCAGCGTCTCATGCGGCGGGCCGCTATGTTACTCAAGATAATAAAATGGTTTTTGAGGTCGTAGAATTAGGTGCTTTTAGATGGAGAGTCTCTATCGAAGATTCCCGTGATTCTGAGATTGGTAATTCGAAGTGGCACTTCTTTTCGATTATTTCAAAAGATCGAAAAGTGAGCAAGTGACCTCTGGTTTTTATTTGTTAGCCTTCTCTTGGTTTTATAACCGGAAATGTGAAAAACAAAACCGCGGAAACGGGACGGATTTACTTTCAGGCAATAAATCCGTTCCGTTTATGTCCGTCTCGTTTATGTCTATCGCAATCAACCCGTAGCTGTCCTTCGCCTAGGTAAGCTTATCTCAAGTTTTTGAGAAGCATTCCGGTAGGTGCGCTGTTCCGAGCATTTTCCTCCGCCTTGAACTCTGTATATTTAATTCTGATGTCCTTGAGGTTGGGTAGTCCTGCGACCCCCAAAACGCCGCCGACGGCTCCTAGAGTGACGACTTTTCCCGTCATGACAGACACAGAACGGCCAAAAGCTGACGGTGGCTACAGGCATAAATCGACCCCAAGCGAACGTCGACAACAATGCAGAAAGTTGAAAGGGCACTTAATCGGGTCTCACGCATCGAGTGAGTCTTGCACGATCTGCTATTAGGCGGCCACGACACTTTTTCAACTGGCCGCTGGATCACTACTACGCGGAAGTCGTCCTGCCACGAATTCAAAGTGGCCGCGTCGTAACTCCGAGCAAGGTTCCGTACAAACCACCGAGGTAACTCGTTTGCGCTAAAACGTTGAGACCTTTGATCTTGAAGGTTCCGCAACCCGGTAATGATTGCCGTGTAGCACTGCTTAAACGTCGGCCTCTCGAACACAAAACTCCGGCAACAGGACTTTCAGCCTTCTGGCACGGATATCGGCCGCCGCGTCTCAAATGGTTTTGCGTGCGATGCCATGCTCGGCCAACGCCCATTTACGCGCGAGTGCGCCATCATTGATTTCCCACGCCTGGCTCATGGGCACGGTGTGATTCCACCATGGCCGTCCACCACAAAGTGAAAGATGTTCAATGGGCCTGCGGATGTCATCAGCACGATGAGCTTTTGGTTATCCAGATCAGCAGGCTTCTGGGGCTCACCGCATCGCGCCAAGTAATCAGGCGAGGCGCACAGCACCCGCCAATTGGTGCTGAACCGGACGGCCATGTCTTGCACCTATTCCAAATCTATCTAGAACTCGTCCTCTGAAAGGCCGTATGTCGCAGTGTTGCCGTTAGCAACTTTGTAGAGGGTGAGCGTGATTGCGCTGTATTGGATGTTCCGGCTGGTGGTGGTTTCAGTGAGCGTCATTGATTCGGAGCGTGAAAGGCCCCCAGAGGTCAGGTCGCGATACCGAACGTCATAAGCACCAGCAGTGAGATTTTTGATGGTGAAGCGGCTTCGTGCAGGAATGTAAATCTGCCTTGCCGGCCTGGCTACCGCGCCTTGTAGGGAGACGAGTTTTAGAAACACGTCTGAGTTGTTCTGCCCATTGTCGATGGTTACTTCTGAATGGCCGGCTTTGTGCGTTTGTGGCTCATCTACTAGGTAACCGGCAGTACGGGGCCATGGGCGGCCATTGGGCGCGTTTTTTGGCCGCACGTAGGCCGGCTTCTTCGCGGCCGCCTCGCGCTGATTTGCAACGCTTATAGGGCGTTGAGCTGCGTTGGTGCCTGAGCCGTTAGAAGCTGTAACCGATGGAACGGCC
This sequence comes from Pseudomonas sp. 24 E 13, assembly GCF_900004715.1. NCBI lineage: Bacteria > Pseudomonadati > Pseudomonadota > Gammaproteobacteria > Pseudomonadales > Pseudomonadaceae > Pseudomonas > Pseudomonas sp. 24 E 13. The sequence continues at coordinate 97,320 of NZ_CVTO01000136.1, read as the reverse complement.
TGAGCGGAGTACGGCATCGGACCACGCGGAGCGGAATAATGCGTTCCGGACGAATTCATTACCGTGATAATGATCACCGCAGCCACTGTAGCGATAGCGCCGAGATGGATGAAGAATCGGCTGTGAATGAAACCCCAACTACTCTTCAAACGATTGTCTTTGTCGCCGCCAAGTTCGTCTATGAAGGCTTCAAGGTTGCTGGTCAGGCTATCTCTTTCGTTGATCCCTGCCTCAGTGCGGCCAAGCGTCTTAGGGATCTTCTTGCAGTACGTTATCGCGTTTTGGGCGATTGACCGTGCTAGGTCTGGACGACCGGTTGAGTAGAAGTAATATGCTTGGTAACCCAACATTCTGGCGTTCTCCAGCGGTGGATGTGATCCACCGAACATGTTGGTGACCAATGCCTGAACCGTATACAGCGGGCCCCATGGAAATCCCCACCATCCAAGCAGCCAACTGGTTGCTGACGCCTTGAGAGACTGCTTTTGTGCGCAGGGACTGCAATACACGCCAACGATGGGTTTACGAATTGTGAGTAAGAGGAAGCTCTTCACGGAACGGAACACCACTACTCGTGGCTGGGCTGATACCTTGGCGCAGACGGAGCACACGATGGGATCTGGTACTTTAGACGTCTCGGGTTCTACGGCCCTGCTACGAGTGGTCTGAGTATCGTAATCGGCTTTGGAAGCCGGGTCCGAAAGCACTGCGTATGCCTCATTCAAAAACTGAAATTGCTGAGTCGTGTTGTTGCCAGGGTTGCGGTCAGGGTGCAGCTCCATGGCGCGTCTGCGGTATGCCGTTTTGATCTGCTCGGCGCTGACGATCGATGTTAGACCCAAGACTGCGTAGTAGCCTTTAGGATCGTCCTTATCGTGGTGCATTGAACAGTCCTTGTCGCATTCGTGGATAGGCAGAAAATTGGTTTTGAATCGATGGAGGCTATACCACTTCGAGCCGTCGGCTTGGGGCAGGGCAGGTTTTGTTCAGCGATTGAAGCGGAGTCGCTTTATGAATGCGGCGACATAGTAGCTAATTGCTATATTTGCCGTCCAACTGAACCGATTGATGGTCGTAACCGGTTTAAAAGATCGTGAGCTAATACGGGCCGACTTTCACAGGAGCTAACCTTGCCGTCAGTCCGCTCTTGGTGAAAGCGGCCTCCCTAGCCCTCGCATTACTAGTGCTAACAGACGACGTGGCATCGAGAGGCGCTCAGCGAATCCTGATGATGGGCAACATACAAACTTTGACAGCACGCTATCGGCCATAAGCGGAAGCTTCTGATCGCCTGCTTTCGACCAATAGGCTGCCCTTCGTCGAGTGCAATGTCACAATGCCGCCGATGGATGATGACCGCCCCGAGGAGGGAATGAGTGACTAATTTCGTATTTTCACGTAGAGCAATGCAAGCTCGCATCAATGACCTTGCGAAAACCCTTAGCCCCACTCAGCTCACGGCAATCATCAACAGACTCAACGCTACGAACGCCACCCGACTGCATGTAATGTGGGAGTTAGTAATATTGCATGGGCTCTCCCAGGCGGGACACCTCAAGCACGAGCAGGCGTTGCCAAATGGACGTTGCCCTGACATCCGCTGGACGATAAATAAGCAAGACGGTGGCACACTAACGATCATCGGTGATATCACCACAATATCAGATGATGGGCTTGACGCTCAGAACCCCCTAAAATATATAAGCGAAGAAATTCTTCGAATTGCATCTAAGTTTGGATTGCGCCCCGGAAATTTTTGGATAGATGTGCGTGGAGAAACTACAGGGCCTCGCCATAGAAGCAAAATGCGCCTAATGCTACCTGAAAAAACTGAGATGAGTAGCTTCATCAAAACAGAGCTTGAACCATGGTTTTATAGCATCAGAGAAGCCCCTGCAATAAAATCCAGATTTGATCGTACCGAAAACAACACCAGCCTTAAAATCATCTACGATCCGAATTGGGAGAATGGTGGTGGCAGCCATACTAGCTACACTGTAGCCACATCAAAAAGTATCAACCCTTTATTTAGTGCGCTAAAAGGTAAAGTTAAGCAGCTAAATGGCGCGTCAGATGACTCTCTTCGTATTATCATCGCCTGTGATGGCGGTTGCGATTTAATTAGACGCGGAAATCGAGGGAAATCACTATATACCTATAGCGCGCGAGAAGTCGCAGAAGACTTTCTTCGTCAGAATAGTAGTATTGATGCTGTGTTGCTAGTCGCCATAGATGAGCCGCATCAACCATTTGGTAGTCCACCAGAATATCAGATGAGCTACGAGCTAATTTTTGCTCCTCTTTTGGCTCGCTCTCACCGAGCTACGAATGAATCAATTGAATCATTGACCGCAGCGTTGCATGTCGCGTTACCAAACTTACCGAGGCCATTACGTCCCGCCTATCATTCTGCTTCGCTGCTGAAAACTCCAGGCGTTGGATACGATCAATTAGGAAGATATTCTATGCAAGGAAATAAGGTCACAATCTCATCTAGAGGGCTGCTTCGACTTCTCGCAGGGGAGATATCTACTGAAGAGTTCATTCGGGCGCACGGATGGAACGAACCTACGAACCACGCGAACCCATTTGCCAGTAATCTCAAAAATGGATTTATGATCAGCAACCTTGACGTAACTGGTGATGTGGACTCCGATGACGATAAGATCACTATTACAATAGATAAATTTGACGTAGCCGCAGCTCCTTTTATTTTTCCGAGCAAAGACAAAACGGGCAATATATAACGGTCAACTTTATCGAGCGGAGCTCACTCCAGCAAACTCAAATGGAGGCGCATTCTTGTCTTCAGGCGAGTGACCACTTCTGGCCGATTTCTGCCTTTCGTAACTGGCAGAAATTGGCCAGTTGTAGCTTGGTAGGGATACACGCCCGCTCGCTGTCATCTGCTTCTAACATGTCGACCTTGTTTCGCATAGGGTCAAGGCTGCCGTCGTCATCTATCGTGCATCCTTTGCACGTTATGTTTTTCTGCGACTGACATGTCGTCATCCGTCGGTCATCTGATGCGAAGCTGGGTCACAGCCTGAGCCAGTCCGCCCACTTTCCGTAGATTTCCGACGGTAGAACGGTCTGAAATTGAATCCCGGGTGCTCAGTGATCAGTCACTATTTGGCTCTTACAAAGAAGAGAGCCTTCGTCATGAGCAAAGACGCACAAACGATAGTCATCCTGCTGGATCAGCAGTACGAGCAGTTGCTTGCGGACGCGAGATGCTTGGTAGCAAGCTATGTGGATGCGTCCATGAAGTTGTACAAAAAGACCGGGGTCAAATCTGTTGTGGCTGGCGTATCAATCAAGCAGGTGAGCCCGAATGCGTATTCAATCTACTGGTGCAAACTGGTGCCGCTGCAAGGACAAAAAAACAAATTCGCGCCCCTGACTATTGCCAAGGGGAATGGCAAACATAAATACCGGTCTTCCTCGTTTGAGTTTGTTGAATATCCATACCGTCACCTCGTTCTGCAAGTTGAGGGGCGGCTTGCGGAGATTCGCCGCGTTGCGAGCGAGAATCGTCAGCTACGTCGGACGTTGGTTGCTTATGAGAAGAAGCTGTCTAGATACCAAGCGCTTAATCATGGCGACCTCTATTCGGCAGGGTAGCGGCTGAGTACCTATAAGCAGTGCCGAACAGATTTGACCCGATTGTAAATCCCGAAAGCCCCGTGCAGCTTGGTCTGGCGGGGCTTTCTCGTATCAGCAGTGAACTATGGCGAGATATATTGCTGCGCTTGATCAGGGAAGGCGACGGGTTCGGGCTATAAGCAGTGTAGGGCGCTAAATCTACTCGTTGTCAGCCAGCAGGCCCATGCAGGCGGGGGCGGAGGCCGTATTTGCTATTAGCAGTGACGCTTACGACAAAGTCAGCCGGCCAGCTTTCGTTTGTATTAGTAGTGAAAGGCTTCACTTTCATAAAATAAACATTGGTAGGTGCCGTTCCAGCTGGTACGTGTGTCGCGTAGCGGGTGGTGGCGGTAACGCGCTATCTCTCACTGCAACGCTGCTGCTCGAATGCAATGCGGTTAATTACGCACATGGGGATGGGGTAGCCCTGGATGTGTGTCGTGAGGGCCTCATTGCCTGCGATCACCATGATGCAGGATAGGCCTCTGCGGAAGCGCATTCCTCGTCCCGAGTAATTGCGCGGGATGATCTCCCATGTTTCGTCGTCGTAGTAACAGCCAACGATTTCTGACCAGTGCGATTGGATGCCCGCGCCCATGATGCCTACTGGGGTCAGGCAAAAAATTTCTACCTGGGTTTCCTGCCCAAGAGGTACAGCGTAAACCCGACCGTTTGGTGCAATAGGTGGGAAGTATTGCCCGTTACCGAGGTGACGAAATTCCATGGTGGTGCTCCGGATAGATGAGGTCGCTAGACACTCTCCGGTAGCTTCCTGAAAACCCAAGGTCAGCTGTTGTCAGCGAGTCGGCGCACGAGTTTATCTTGCTGGGCAAGCTAGCTCGCCACATGGCGTGCGTGCATGTAGCTGATCTAAACGCTTCGGCGTTTTGCTCACTTTCGCTAGGGTGCCGAAACTGACAGCCCTTCCGAAGTCATCCCATGACCTCACAGGCTTGGGAAAATACTGCGTATCGCAGCGGTAGGGTGCTCTGCCGTTGGATTTGGATCAGCGCCCGCTGCCAAAAGAGGCAGCGGGCAGTTTGCTGCAGGTAGCTGGCCGTACCGCTGAAGACTCAGTCGTCGCCACGCTTTTTGTCCAGACGCGCTGCGACCATGTAGCCAATAGCGCCTGCGATGGTCAGCGCACTGACGACGGCAAGCACGGCATATACAAGCAGCTCAAAACGATCCATGCCCTTACTCCTTTGATTTGAGGTCTAAAGGTTAAGGGCTTTTGATCGAATCCCAAATCTACTGTGTGACGGCTTTGCGCCCGGTGCCTGCAGGCTCTTTCCGCATGTAGGCCCTGGCACCGACGTACGCATCAGTTTCCCAAATATGCAAATGCCCTAACTCGTAGGCGACGTCATTCCGAGCCTCCAGATCCTCATCATCGGGTGCTTTTCCTCCAAGAATCGGGGCGTGGTGACCAGACGACCGCTGGTAGAGCTCGCAGGCATATGCTGCGCGACAGTCATCAATGTTTAGTCCGTGAGAAAGTAAAAGCTCTTGCGCTGCAGGTAGGTTCTTTGATTTCCATGTACGCCAAGCTGCAGGCTTCGGGCGCCTGCTGCCATGTCGTTTTTGAAATGCTGCGGCCTTATCCAGAATGACAATTTGCTCAGGATCAGAAATATTAATGATCCGATGCTCACGCTTATCTTTGCTGAACGCATAAAAGATGTTTTCCGCCTCGGCTTCTTTATGAGCATCTTCTGCGTCGAAGAAAAAAGCGTCTAGCATTGACATGCCGAGGTATCGAACCAATCTGATCAATGTTGCTAGCTGCTCTGAGTGGAGAGCCTGAATATCTACCATCGCGGCTTCAAACCTAGTTCGGTCAAGACCGCGAGGTACCGTAATCCGTGCATGGCTTGGAAAGCCAAGCCGGCTACCAGCATCAGCCGCTGAGCCCTTCCAGCGTCCATCACTTGCGAAGCTCATTACTGAATGTACAGTCTCAAGCAGAGCGATTACGTTTTGCTGCGGAAGGTTCCCTTGGTATGCCTGGATGTACAGCTCTTCCCCGTACTCCCTCACAAGTTTTTTATTGACGAATTCCAGGATATCCACCTCATGAGAGTCCCTGGCATAAACACAGAACTGCGCCCATTGCTGGTCGTGGATCATGGCCTCGTGTTGCCCAAGTAGCCCGCGTCGGACTGCCTCCCCGAGTACCGCCGAGCCGGCCTTGGTCAAGTCCCGATCAAAATGTGAGTGGAAACTCTGCTTCATGGGTCATTTCTCCATTCAGCTCAGGTGCTGAGCTGCTAAAGGAAATGTTGAGCGAGAAAAAATATCCTGGGCTTCGTTTTCGGTCGCATTTAGCGCCTGAAATTGACGAGCGCATCCATCCCGTAGACGGTCGTTTACGGCACACATATTCCAGCTGATCTTTTGGACTTGGGATTTACCGCTTTCCTGTCACTTTTCCTGTACCGAAATCAGCGAGAGAAAAACGTATGGGAAAGCGGATTGGATATGCCCGAGTGTCGACTGATGATCAGAACCTCGACCTGCAGCGAGATGCACTTGCTCTGGCTGGGTGTTCAACAGTCTACGAGGAGACCATTAGCGGCAAGTCGGCGGACAGGCCGGAGCTGGGGCATTGCCTTAAAGCTCTGCGTAATGGCGACACTCTGGTTGTCTGGCGACTGGACCGCCTTGGTCGCTCTTTGCCTGACTTGGTTGGGATTGTCAGTAGCTTGGAGCAGGAAGGGGTGGCCTTCGAATCCATAACTGAACGAATCGAAACCACCAGCGCTGCCGGCAAGCTGATTTTTCACGTGTTCGCTGCCCTGGCTGAGTTTGAGCGCAACCTCATTCGAGAACGAACTCGTGCAGGACTGGCTGCGGCTCGTGCCCGTGGGAGAAAAGGTGGACGCAAGCCTGCGCTGGATGATCGTCAGGTGCGTGAGATACGAGCTCTTCTCAGAGATCCTGAGATACAGGTAACCGATGTTGCCCGACGGTATGGCGTTTCTCGAACAACGCTTTACCGCTACGTCGGTTCGCCGAAATCATCTGCGGTCGTTTAAGTGGTGGTGTTGTTTTCCGCTGAAGTTGCCCAGAAAATTTTGGGCGCTATGACCTAGCAGGCAAGTGAAGGATATCTCTGGCGTACTACGTGTGCCGGACTCGCGAGTCGAAGGCGTTCAATGAAAACGAAGATGCTCAACACGAGTATTGAGCACCTTCGACGTGCGTTGAGCGCCTTCAGGGAGCGGTGGGAAGCTCCCATGCCCATCCGCCCTGCATACCTGTTTTGTGTGAACGTATACCTAGCTGTTTCTGGGCTCTGCGAATTGACGCCGAAGAAATGCAACGTTCTTCAGCTAAAGCCATCAACGCATTGATTGCAACAGGCCCAGCTTGCAACGTCTCCTCAAGAAAGCTGCGCGCTTCTTGAGTAGCTGATGCGGGTCTAGCGTTACCCGTTTGCTCGATAGCAGCGAGAATGGCTTCAGCGCTTCCTTCGATGGCATCTCCCCACCGGATGCAGGTTGTCTCCAACTGCTCGTCTATAACGATGGGCTCAACGAAATACTCGATCCCTCCGCTATCAATCGAAACGTTGGACTTGGCTCGGACAAGCACCCTGGCCTCTGAATTCTGATCCTTCTCTGCCACCAGTACAGTGCGAGCGAGCGCGGAGAATGCCTGACTGCCGATTACACGATTAGCTGCGGAGGACTGGGCCGTACCTTTGCTCAGGTGAGATATGCCGAGGACAGCGCAACAATGCCGCTCTGCAAAATCCACTACCATTTGTAGCCCTTGCCGAACCTCGTTTGCTCGGTGCATGTCCCCCCGTATGAGATTTATCAGTGGGTCGAAAATCAGCAATGAAACGCCGTCAATCCGTGCGGCTGCCTCGTTCAAAAGGGCAAAGTTGGCTGCAGGATCAAATTGTCGCCTGTTCCCGCTCTGATCCCTGAGCCCTTCGATAATGTGCACGCGGCTTAGGTCTGCATCTGCAGCCGTGAGACGAGGAATGATGGTGTCAGCTATACCATCCTCGCCGCTCCAGATTACGACGTTGCCAGCGGTCTCACTTTTGCTGCCGTCTGGCCAGTCACCACCTCTACTGAGTGTGGCGGCCAGCGAGATCGACAAGGTGGTTTTGCCGCATCCACCAGCGCCGGCAAGAATGGATAGCTTTCCCCTTGGCAGCCAGCCTGGCCAAATCCATTGGATTGTTTCCACTGGAATATCGACTGCCGCTGTGAGTTCTACCATCCAGCCCGGCTGTTGAGGTGTTCGGCGCTGCATCACAGCGCCTCCCTTTGTCGAATCCAAGCCTGGATTTCACTGTTACGCCAGCCGACGCTGGAGCCGCACAACAGGCGTTGGCGCGGGAAAAGGCCTTCCGATATTTTGCGATAGATCGTTGAGCGTTTTAGGCCGACGATTGCCTCGACATCGCGCAAACGAAGAATTTTGTCATCGTCGCCGACGTCGTCAGAGTTGCTAACGTGCATTTCCATAGGTTGAGTCCTAGGTTCTGAAGCGTGGGGCAGCGTCCTCCGGCACTACTGCTAAAAAGGGTAAAAGACGGGTATCGGCTGGCTATATAGCGAGCAGGGGCATTTGCCACACGCATAGGGTATATGCGCGTTTCCGAGATTTATGATCGGTAGCGTCGGAGGTCGTTGTGGGCTACAGAAGTTCTAGGGCCGTAAGGCTTCTAGGGGCAGAACGGACTGAGAGAGTTCTGACCAGATACGCAAATCAACCAATGGCAGCTGATGCGGCCCGTTCAGCGGATGCGAACGAGGCGAAAGTTTTTAACGTCGTTACCAGGGCGACGTGGCGGACCGTTGCGGATCAATAGGGATCGCTTGGGACGGACACTTTTTAACATGAGAGTTCCGGGCTGGCAATCAGCGGGTGCACTGCCTTGGTTGGGAAAGGATGGCCCAACCAGGGCAGTGGCTATCTGAGTGCTCAGCGTTTATCGGGCTCAACTAGTTATCTGTAGCGATATCGAGCTTGGGCAGCGCCTTGACGATTTTCTGGGTTTCCAGGCTAACAGTGACCACGCGCTGGAACAGCTCTAGTGGGTACTTAGGGTTACCCATGGTTTCCACGGCCCAGTCGTTGGCGTCGTTGACGATCCCGCTGGCTTTGTCGGTGCGCACGGCTTGGCGCTCCATCACCCAGTCCAGTGCGGCCTTGCCGTTGACCACGTAATCCCAGGCCGCTTCAGGAATGCCCTTTAGGGTGATGCGGGTGTTGTAGATGACCGTGCTCTTTTCGCCTTTCTTGGCGAACTTCATCTTCTCTACCCGGTAATCGGCATTGGTGAGCTGGCCCTTGGTTTCGATGGTCAGAGGGTACAGCTCGACTGTTTCGTAGTTAAGGTGAAAGTCAGCCAAGGCGCGGCCGGCTTTGCTGAAGGCCCAGAAATCGGCGGCTTTCTTTACTGCCGGGATGCGTGGCAGTTCTTTGCTAAGGTTGTCGGAAAAGCGTTCGCGGTAATCCGGCGAATGCAGGATGCCGTAGACGTAATAGAACAGGTCTTCTTTGCTGATCTGCTCGGCGGGGTAGGCACTCCGGAAGTGTGCCAGCCCTGCCTCGGTAATGGCGTCGCGGCGTTTTAGGCCAGACTCAACCCTACCTCGAGCGAACAAGTCACCAGTACCCCCTTCATTATCAGTAGCTTGGGCTTGCTCGTCGTAGAGGTAGAGCGGGAACCATTGGACAACATCCTCGCCAACAAACTTACTTGGCAGAGTATTGGCAATGAGCACAGAAAAAAAACCGCCTACCGATGTTGTATTTATTACCAAGTTTTCCGCTTCTGCATGCGGAAATATCCTCGGCATCTGAAGCACCATCTCATTGAAAGTGCGGTTAAAATATAACCATTGTTTAGTAAATGGACGATAAAGCGAAGGCGTCAGGGAGGTAGCTTCGCATCCAAAAGAGCGGTTTTTCGCCAGTTCTTGCTTCAAACCACGCGTCCAGCTAATACGCTCGGGGTTGGTATCAATGAAGTCGTCCAAGACCGCTTCACGCTTCTTTTTGTCCAGCTCTGGGTACATCGAATTGAAACGCGTCACCTCAGCATTATAGAAATCAATCATGCTTGTCATGTTGGCCTCCAGCTTGCCCCGACTAGCGTTGTAGGCCCAGGCATCCCGGTTGGTTACTACGCCCAACGAGAAGTTATCGAACAGTTTTATGCCATCGCCCTTCTTATCACCTAACACAATATGGTCGGCAAAACTTTCATCGCGCTGTTTTAACCAATCCCCGTGCTCATCTGGGCTAATCAGCCGCCACTGCTCGATACCACCCACGCTGGCATAGCCAGCGAGTTTCTCCAGCTTCTGCTCACGACTCAGGTAGTCACCAATATCGTGGAAGTGAATTCGACCGTGGCTCTGTGCGTCGGGGTTCTTGATCAGCAGCGATATGGCGATGGGGGCACGGCTGCCGCTGCCAAAGATCTTGCCACCTTCTTTGCGTGAGGTTTCGCCACTGGTACGCTGGTTGCCACGCAGGTGGAACACATAAAGGCTAGAGAATTCATCGGCCAGGCACTTGCGCAATCCGCCGGCGGTGTTGGCTTCTAGAAACCCTGCATTGGTGACAAAGCCGATGATGCCGGCATCACCAATACGGTCGCTGGCCCAGCGAATGGCGCGGATATAGCTGTCATACAGCCCTTTAGCGAGAGTGGCGCTGGAGCGTGCAGCATAGGTCTCCTCAATGCGCTGATCCAATGCTGGGTAGCTGATATTCTGGTTGTTATCGTTCTGGCTACCCTGCCCAATGGAGTACGGTGGGTTGCCCACAATCACCCGAATATCCAGCGCCTTCTGCCGCTTGCGTCGGGCACTGTTGTCCTCCAGCAGCGCGTCTACCAAGTCGTCCTTCTCATACATTTGGAAGGTGTCGGTCAGACAGATACCTTCAAACGGCGTGTACTCGTCGATTACTTCGCCGTGGTAGGCCGCTTCGATATTGATGGCGGCAATATAGTAGGCCAGCAACACCAGTTCGTTGGCATGGATCTCGTGCCTGTATTTGTGCGGCAACTCTTCCGGCTTGATCAGGCCAGACTGGATCAGGCGGGTGATGAAAGTGCCTGTGCCGGTGAAGGGGTCGATGATGTGAACGCCCTTGCTACCCAGCGTCTGGCCGAACTCCTGTTGTAGCAGGTGATTAACGCTGTGGAGGATGAAGTCCACCACTTCGACTGGCGTATAAACAATTCCCAATCGCTCTGTCATTTTGGGAAAGGCGTTGCGGAAGAATTTGTCGTACAGCTCGACGATGATCTTCTGCTTGCCCTGGGCGTTGTCAATACCGGCAGCACGCTGACGTACGCTGGCGTAGAACTTCTCTAGAGTGTCGGCTTCCTTAGCCAGGTGGTGCTCATGTAGCGCATCCAGTACGCCTTGCATGGCCTTGGACATAGGGTTGTGGCTTGCAAAGCTGTATTCCTCGAACAGTGCATCGAACACTGGCTTGGTTACCAGATGCTGGGCAAGCATTTCGATGATCTCGCCATCGCTGATACTGTCGTTGAGATCATCGCGCAGCTCAGCAGCGAAGGCCTCGAAAGTCGCTCTCTCCTTGGTGTATTCAGGGTTCTCCAAAATGCCTTGGATACGGTCGATATGCGTACGGGCAATCTTGGCGATGTCGTTGGCCCAGTCTTCCCAGTGATGGCGGTTGCCGCACTTGTCGACGATTTTGGCGTAGATGGCCTTCTCGATTTCCCCCACCTCATAGGCCAGCTCCGCCTGCTGGGTCATCTGGCCTTCGACATCGTACTTAGCGCGTTTCTCACCAATGCCGTACTGGCCTTTGCCTGCCTGGCCGTTGCTGGTGCCGCTTGTTTTCCTGGCCTTTTTATCGGCCTTGTCGGTGATGGCGATGACTTCCATCTTGCGCGGGTCAGAGCCGATCAGGTCGAGCTTGTTGACCATGGCGTCGAAGCTGTCGTCGTGCGAACGCAGTGCCTGAAGCACCTGCCAGACCACTTTGTAGGTCTGGTTGTCATTAAGCGCTTCGTGGGGCTCCATGCCGGCCGGAATGACCACGGGCAGCACCACGTAGCCGCGTTTTTTACCCGGTGCGTTGCGCATCACCCGGCCCACCGATTGCACAACGTCGACCTGGGAATTGCGCGGGGTGAGGAAGAGCACGGCGTCAAGCGCCGGTACGTCCACACCTTCAGATAGGCAGCGCACGTTACTGAGGATGCGGCAGGTATTGGCTGGCGGTTCTTCCTTAAGCCAGTTGAGCTTGGCTTCCTTGGCGCTGGCGTTCATGCCGCCATCGACATGTGCGGCTTCGCAGATGATGCGTGAGGCCTCATCGATGTTTTCTGACTCCTGATAAGCCTCCACCACCGACTGGAACATGCTGGCGATGTTGATCGAGCTGACCTTGTGCTTGGTGCCCTTGTAGTTGGGCGAGATGACCTGGCAGAAAGCTACAGCGCGCCTCATGGGCTGATCATCACCCACCAGGTTTTCGGCCAATCCCTGCTTGGCCAGCGCCTTCCAGCAACCGACTATCTTGGCGGCGTCGTCTACCTTGAGCTGGTTGTTTTCGTCCTTCAGCATCTCCTGAAGGCGCCGGCTGATGGTGCTCTCCTCGACGGTGAGTACCAGCACCTTGTAATCGGTGAGCAGGCCCCGCTGAACGGCCTCGGAGAAGTTGATGACGAACAGCTCTTTGCCGTAGAGCGTGTCGTCATCCATCGAGCACAGGGTGACTTCACCGGACTCGGCCTTGAGCTTGGCGTTGTCACCGTAGATGCGCGGCGTGGCGGTCATGTACAGACGTTTGGTGGCGCGGATGTAGTCGGCATCGTGAACGCGCACAAAGTTGCTTTCGTCATCGTCGCCAAAGGTGGCGCCCGTGGTGCGGTGCGCTTCGTCGCAGATCACCAGATCGAAAGCGGCCAGGCCATGATCAGCCTGGGCACGGCTGATCACGTCGATGGAGTGATAGGTGGAGAACACCACGCTCATGTGCTCGGCATCATGGCGCTTGAGCATTTCCGCTGCGAGGCGATCTGCCTTAGTGGTGGCCGGGTAGCGTAGCTCGTGGGTGAACACCTGAACCGCGTCATCCTCTGCTTTACGCTTCTTGCCAACGTCGCTGTCGGAGCAGACGGCAAAGCTGTGGAGCGGGGTTGCGCTTTCCTGCGTCCATTCGGTGAGAGTCTGCGACAGTAGCGACAGGCTGGGTACCAGGAACAGTACGCGCTTGCCCTTGCCGGCCTGCTGCTCGGCAATTTTCAGGCTGGTGAAGGTCTTGCCGGTGCCGCAGGCCATGATCAGCTTGCCGCGTTCGGCGTCCTTTAGGCCAGCGGCAACGGCATTCAGCGCGGTTTGCTGGTGCTCGCGCAGCTGCTTCTTGGCCTTGAGCGCGACGGCTTGATGGGGCTGGTATTTGGCCCAGTCTATCTGGCTGTCTTCCAGGGCTTGCAGGTCGATTTTACTGACCGGAGGCTGCTGGCCCTGCAACGCGTCCTCGGCATGCTCGCTCCAGTTGTTGGTGGTGGCGACGATGACGCGGTGCGAGAACGGCGCTTTGCCCGAGGCGGTGAAGAAACTGTCTATGTCCTTCTTCTGGACTTTGTAATCCTCGGCGTACAGCTTGCACTGGATGGCGTGGTACTCGCCGGTGCCCTGAGTGCGAGCCACTAAATCAATGCCCGCATCTTTGCCACTGAGGCTTTGTTCCTTCGCCCACTCCGCATACGTCCATACTTTGTCGTAAAGGTCGCGGTAGGTGGCTTCGTTGCGGAGGTAAGTGCAAATCAGCTCTTCGAAGTAAGTACCTTTTTCGCGTTCGGTGACAGAAGCGCTGCGGTAGGTATTCAGCAAAGCTGATAAGGCTGACATCGGTAGGAATTCCTTTTGGACTGCGCCTGGCGCATTACAGGCGCCAAATCGACGCAGTTTAGCAATTCAGCCAGTACTGGAGCGATAAGATAGTGCTCGTATTAGCTTGAAGGCTCGCTGGCTGATGGGTGCGATCGCATTCAGCGTTTCATCGAGTCCAAAAAGTCGGCCCAGATCTGCATCATTTCACGGCGCTCCGGCAAGAATGTGGTGCGGTCATATGCCCTGCCCAGTGGACTTTTCACGGTGTGCGCCAATTGGTGCTCAAGTAGGTCGGGACGAAACCCCAGCACCTCAGCGCCTATGGTTCTCGCGGTCGCACGAAAGCCGTGCCCTGTCATTTCGTCGCCGCTGATGTCCATGCGGCGTAACGCACTGAGTACTGCATTGTTGGACATCGGCCGGTCGCCTCCTCTTGCTGAGGGGAAGGCGTACCGATGTCTGCCGGTGAGTGGTTTCAGCTCGCGTAGAACAGCGATTGCTTGCTGGCTCAGGGGAACCAAATGATCCGGGCGATCCTGTTTGGTGGCAGTGAGTCCTTTCATCTTGTGGCCGGGAATCAACCATTCGCCAGCATCCAGATTGACCTCGGACCACTCCATGTGCCGCAGGTCTCCAGGCCGGCAGAACAGCAGTGGGGCCAACTTCAACGCACAACAAACAGGCATCGTTCCGCTATAGCTATCCAGTGCTTTGAGCAGTGCCCCGAGTTTTTCAGGATCGGTCACGGCAGCAAAGTGTTTCACTCGCTTGGCTGGGAGCGTACGAGAGAGATTCCCAATCTGGTTGGGTGGGGTGATACCGGCAGCTTCGGCGAACTCGAAAATTTGTTTGTAGATCTGGGCAACACGACGCGCAGTCTCGCGAGCCCCGCGCGTGATGATGCGTTGCAGGTTTTCGACCAGCATGGGTGTACTGAGGCTGCTGATTGGGAGTTTTCCCAACCAGGGGTAGGCATTGAGCTCAAGGCGCTGTCGCACCGTGCGGGTGTACTCCGGATCCCAGGATGATTCGCGAATGGTGAGCCATTGCTTAGCGACCGATTCAAAGGTGTGTTGGTGATCGACCTGGCTGACCACCTTGGCCATGCGTCTTTGCAGCGAAGGGTCTTGTCCGCCGGCAAGCTGAACACGAGCGTCATCACGTTTGCGACGGGCCTCCTGCAGGCCGACCTCTGGGTAAACGCCAAGAGCCAGGCGTTTTTCCTTTCCCAGAAAACGGTATTTCAAGCGCCAGTAGCGACCTCCGTTGGGCTGCACTTCAAGGTACAGACCCTGTTCGTCGTATAGCCGATAGGGCTTGTCCTGGGGCTTGGCGTTGCGGCAGTTGGTATCTTTCAGGGGCATTGGGGGCACATCCTCTCCGAGCGAGCTGATGAGCGTTTTATGCCCCCATATATGCCCCCGTCAACCGTGGGATGCCCTGGGATCAGGTGGGAAAACGCGGGCAAGAAAAAAGCCGTAAAGCTTTGATTTCTCTAGGCTTTACGGCTTTTCTGGGTCTTCCTGGGAAGACTAAATGGTGGAGCCGGGGGGATTTGAACCCCCGTCCGCCAGTACTCCGCTGTCGGTACTACATGCGTAGCCGTTTCTATTAAGTTAACCCTCAGCGACCCGAAGGGCAGGGTGCTTTGGGCGAGTTGTGTAAGTTTTAGCCGCTTCGTCCACAACGTACTGCACGGCGATTCTGTTCTATATGACAATCACTTTGGGTTTACAGACATCCCCTGGTGATTGCTGGACCCGAAGGTACCAGAAGCTCAGGGCTAAGGCTGCTTACGCAGCGAGAGCGAATTCCTGGCCGTAGTTTTCGTCATTGGCAACTATAAGAAGTTGCAACAGTGGATTTACGAGTTCTGTTACCAACTCGGCATGCACCTAAAGTTTCGCGACCGGCGTCGAATCCTAAACGGCCCCGTGCTTGTAACTCGTTGTTTCTAGTGAGTGACAAGCTTGTGCAGTGTACGCCAAACCTTCACGAAAGGCCAACCCGAAGGTCGGCCCTATCGCTTACTGACCGCCTTTCTCGCTGTTCTGCAGGTCTTGCAGGGCCTTGGAGGTGATTTCGATGCACTTCTTGTCATCACCTGCCGCATGGGCGGCCTTGGCTTGGGAGACGGCGGTGTCGATTTCGCCGCTTTTGCCACTGGTGTCGGTGGACAGCAGGGCTTTACCGTTGTTGATTTTGTCCAGGTTGATCTGGCACAGGTCTTTATCGCCGGCTGCAAAAGCAGGGGATGCCAGCATCGCAGCGGTAATGAACAAGCCAGCAAGAGCGGAACGCTTCATAGGGTATCTCCTTGCGCAAAGGGCTCGACGCTGCTGGCGTTGAGGGGCTGCCAGCGACATCACTGATGAACCTCGTTTGTCGAGGCCTATGCAGATGACTACGCCGGCGCGCAGGGGTTCTGTTTTATTTTGCAGGCTTAATGGGCGCGGGCCTGGGTGACGCGGTCGACGAGGTAGACCAGCCCGTGATAATCGATGCCGCCGTGCAGGCTCAGGCCGATCTCGCAGGTGCGGCTGGTGGAGATGCCTTCGCTGCAGTGTTGCACCGCGTCCTTGAGGCTGCGCAGTGAGTGGGCGTTGAGTTCCGGGGTGGTGAAGCCTTTGTCGCCGGCAAAGCCGCAGCAGTGAATGCCTTCGGGGACGACGACGGTCCTGGCGCAGCGTCGGGCGAGGTCGATCAGCGCCTGGCTTTCGCCCAGGTGCTGGGTGCTGCAGGTGACGTGGACGGCAATGGGCGCTTCCTGCGGCGTGAAGTCGAGGCGGTCCATGAGGTGGGTGCGGATGAAACGTACGGGGTCGTAGAGGTCCAGGCGTGTCTCGCCCAGGTCTTGCGTCAGGCGCAGGGTGCACGGGCTGGTGTCGCAATAGATCGGGTCGAGGCCGCCACGGCTGGCGTGAAGCAGGGCGCCGATCAGTTCCTGGCGCTTGTGTTCGGCCTGTTCGGCATAACCCTTGGAGGCGAAGGGTTGGCCGCAGCACAGGTTGTCCTGGTGGTCGGGGAAGACCACTTGGTAACCGGCTTTTTCCAGCAGGCCACGGGTTTTGTCGTACAGCGACATTTGCTCTTTATCACCCGCCGCCGGGCCCATGGCGCGTGAGACGCACGCCGCCAAGTAGACCACCCGTGGTCGCTCGTCGGTAACGGCGGGGCTGAAGCGAATGGCTTTTTCCGGCTGTGGCATGGCGTTGGTCCACTGCGGGACTTGCCCTTTGGACAGCCGGGTGACGGTGGCCGATAACTTCGCCAGGCGCGGGGCGCCCAGCAGCATGCGTGCGCCGTTGGCGACGTGCAGGGTAAAGCGCGCGCCTTGCAGTGCGGTGGCGAAATGGGTGGCGAGCCATTCAGCGGTTTTCGTACGGTCGGCGTCGCGGCTGCGCAGCTTTTTCACCAGGTCGCCGGTATTGATGCCTACAGGGCAGCGTTGGGCGCAGAGCCCGGTCGCGGCGCAGGTGTCGATGCCTTGGTAGTGATAGGCCACTTCCAATTCGGTGGTGTCGACGCCGGCGCGTTGTTTGGCCTGGATGTCGCGCCAGATCACGATGCGTTGGCGCGGGCTCAGGGTCAGGCCTTTCGACGGGCATACCGGCTCGCAGAACCCGCATTCGATGCACTTATCCACAAGCGCGTCGGCGGCGGGCAGGGGCTTGAGGTGTTTGAGGTGAATCTGCGGGTCTTCGCTGAGCACCACGTCCGGGTTGAGGATGCCGTTGGGGTCGAGCAGGCGCTTGAGCTGCCACATCAGTTGATAGGCATCGCTGCCCCATTCCAGTTCGACGAACGGCGCCATATTGCGACCGGTGCCGTGTTCGGCTTTCAACGAGCCACCGAACTCAACCGCCACCAGCTGCGCAACGTCGTCCATGAACGCTTGATAGCGTGCGACTTCTTCCGCGCTGTTGAAGCCTTGAGTGAAGACGAAGTGCAGATTGCCTTCCAGGGCGTGTCCGAAAAGGATGGCTTCGTCGTAGTGGTGTTTTTCGAACAGCTCGATCAAACGGTTGACGCCAATCGCCAGCTGCTCGACCGGGAAGGTGACATCTTCGATGATCACGGTAGTGCCGGTTTTGCGTACGGCGCCCACGGCGGGGAAGGTGTCCTTGCGAATCGCCCAGAGCCGGGCGTTTTCCAGCGGGTCTTCGGTGAAGTCGACCTGCTTCTCCACCGCAAAAGAGGCGAGTGAGGCCATGATCAGCGCCAGTTGTTCATGCAGCAATGAAGGAGAAGCGGCGCGGGATTCGATCAGCAGCGCGCAGGCATTTTCCGATAGTTGCTGTACGAACGCCGGCATGCCCGGTTTGTTCTGTACCGAGCGCAGGCTGCGCCGGTCCAGCAGCTCAACGGCCGACACCGGCTGGGTTTTCAGCACGGTGACCGCGTTGCAGCAGGTCTCGACGTCCGGGAATACGATGAGTGCCGAGGCTTTGTGCGGGTGATCGATCACCGTGTCGTAGGTCACGGCGCTGATAAAACCCAGTGTGCCCTCGGACCCCACCAGTAAATGGCTGAGGATATCCAGCGGGTCATCGAAATCCACCAGGGCATTCAGTGACAGGCCGGTGGTATTTTTCAGACGGTATTTGTGGCGGATCTTTGCCGCCAGTTCGGCGTTTGCCCGCGTCTCCCGGCCCAGTGTCGCCAGACGTTCCAGCAGCGCGCCATGGGTGTGGCGGAAGGCCTGGATGCTGGCGGGGTCTTCGGTGTCGAGGCGGCTGCCATCGGCCAGGACCAGACGAATGCCTGCCAGGGTGTGGTAGGTATTTTGCGCCGTCCCGCAGCACATGCCACTGGCGTTGTTGGCAACGATGCCGCCGATCTTGCAGGCGTTGATCGACGCCGGGTCCGGCCCGATCTTGCGCCCGAATGGCGCAAGCCAGGCGTTGGCCTGAGCGCCGATGACGCCGGGTTGCAGGCGGATCTGCAGGCCTTGCTCGCGAATTTCGCGGCCATTCCACTGATCACCCAGCACGATCAGCACCGAGTCGCTGATGGCCTGGCCGGACAAGCTGGTGCCCGCCGCGCGAAAGGTCACGGCGACGCGGTCGCGCTGGGCCAGTTGCAGCAGCGTGACCACTTCGTCTTCCGATTCCACGCGTATCACCAGCTGTGGGATCAATCGGTAAAAGCTGGCGTCGGTGCCGAAGGCGAGGGTGGAAAGTGGATCGTCAAAACGACGATCCTTCGGGATCAGTTGTGCGACGTCGCTCAGGAATGCGGCAGGCAGGCTCATCGGTCCTCCAGAAATAGCTGACGCCGGAACCGTTGTCCGGCGTCGATTCTTACCCTGTTGCGTGCAAGTCTCAGTGCACCAGCATACCGGTGAACCAATACGCCTGTGCCAGGGTGATCAGCCCGACGATCGTGGCGAAGAACAGGCTGTGTTTAAGGGTAAAGCGGAACAGGTCGGACTCCTTGCCTACCAGGCCGGTCGCGGCACAGGCCACGGCGATCGATTGCGGCGAAATCATTTTGCCGGTCACGCCGCCACTGGTATTTGCCGCCACCAGCAAGGTGTCGTTGACGCCGATCTGGTGGGCGGTGGTGGCCTGCAACGAGCTGAACAGTGCATTGGACGAGGTGTCCGAGCCTGTCAGGAAAACGCCGAGCCAGCCGAGGAACGGTGAGAAAAACGGGAAGGCCGCGCCGGTGCCGGCCAGCACCAGGGCCATGGTCGAGGACATGCCCGAGTAGTTGGTGACAAAGGCGAAGGCCAACACCATGCCGATGGACAGGATCGGCCAGCGCAGCTCGTAGAAGGTCTCTTTTAAAGTGGTAAGACCAGTTTTAACGTCTATTTTCAAGACCGCCATCGAGATCAGCGCGGAGAAGAAAATCGCGGTGCCTGTTGCTGAAATCGGGTCCAGCTTGAATACCGCCGGTATGGCGGCGGGGTTGGTGACGATCGGCGCGACTTTGATTACCAGTTGATCCAGGTGCGGGATCGCAAAGTTGAACACCCAGCTGTACATCGAGCCGCCTGCGGCGAACATCGCCTTGAAGGGTTTGAGGGTCCAGATGGTCACCAGCACGGTGAGTATCAGGAAGGGCGACCACGCCTTGAAAATCTGCCCCAGGCTGTACGGCGAAACCAGGGTGTTGCGCGGCAAACCGAAGCCACCGGCGCTGGCGGTAACCGCCGTGCTCGAGGTGGCGCCGGCAATCTGCGCGCCGGCGCTGCGTTTGGGTTGCCAGACTTTGAGGAATAAAGTCAGGGCGATCAGGCTGGCCAGTGCCGAGGTGATGTCGGGCAGTTCCGGGCCGATGAAGTTGGAGGTGAAGTACTGAGTGACGGCAAAGCTCAGGCCCGCCACCAGGGCTGCGGGCCAGGTCTCGCGAACGCCGCGCAGGCCGTCCATCATGAACACCAGCCAGAACGGCACGAACAGTGACAGCAGGGGCAGTTGGCGACCGGTCATGGCGCCGATCTTGAAGGCGTCGATGCCGGTGACCTGGCCCGCCACAATGATCGGGATACCCAGCGCACCAAAGGCGACCGGTGCGGTGTTGGCAATCAGGCACAGGCCGGCGGCGTAGAGCGGGTTGAAACCCAGGCCGACCAGCAGCGCGGCGGTAATTGCCACGGGCGCACCGAAACCGGCCGCCCCTTCGAGGAAGGCGCCGAAGCAGAAGCCGATCAGCAGTACCTGCAGGCGCTGGTCGTCGGTAATCGACAGGACCGAGCTGCGGATCACTTCGAATTGGCCGCTCTTGACCGTCAATTTGTAGAGAAATACCGCCGCCACGATGATCCATGCAATCGGCCACAAGCCATAGGCGAAGCCGTAGCCGGCGGCGGCCAGGGCCATGTCCACCGGCATCTGGAAGGCGAAAATCGCCACCAGGATCGACAGCGCCAGCGTGATGCTGCCGGCCACGTGCCCCTTGAGGCGGAATACAGCCAGGGCCAGGAAGAAAAATACGATGGGGATAACGGCGGCCAGTGCGGATACACCGAGACTGCCAAGAGGGCTGTAGAGCTGTTGCCAGGTTTGCATATGGGGTGGCCCCTGATTGTTGTTGTTTATACGCTCTGGATAATTGGTAATACCAATTTACAGTCGCTGTGGGCTAGATTAAGAGGCTTGGCAGGGGTGTGTCAATTTGCCGCCCAGGAAACTTTGGTCGTACGAGTGGGTGTGCGGCGTTCTGATCGGGATAATCCGAGGCGTTCTGATAGGTGCCGGGAGCGCGGCGATAGGCCAGAATAGAGAGCCCGGCGCGTGGTCGGGATGGTGGAGAGCGGGTTATGGGGTTTGATCAGGTGCGTCAGCGCCGTTTGTCTGACGATATTGTCGAGCAGCTCGAGGGCATGATCCTTGAGGGCACGCTGAAGTCGGGCGAGCGCTTGCCGGCCGAGCGCGCATTGGCTGAACAATTTGGTGTGTCGCGCCCGTCGCTGCGAGAAGCGATTCAGAAGCTGGCGGCCAAAGGGTTGTTGGTCAGTCGTCAGGGCGGTGGCAACTATGTGGTGGAATCCCTGGGGTCAACCTTCAGTGACCCTTTGTTGCATCTGCTGGAAAACAATCCTGAAGCGCAGCGGGACTTGCTGGAATTTCGCCAGACGCTTGAGGCTTCCTGTGCTTATTACGCGGCATTGCGGGCAACGGAAGTGGACCGTGAGCGGCTGACGGCGGCGTTCGAGGCGTTGCAGGATTGCTACGCGCGCGTCGATGAGGTGAGTCGAGTGGAGGAGGGCGCGGCAGATGCGCGGTTTCACCTGGCCATTGCCGAAGCCAGTCATAACGCCGTGCTTCTGCATACCATTCGCGGGCTGTTTGATCTGCTCAAGCGTAACGTGGTGACAAACATTGGCGGCATGTATCAACAGCGCACCGAGACCCGCGACATGCTGATCAGCCAGCATCGCGATTTGTACCTGGCAATTATTGAAGGGCGGGCCGAGCAGGCGCGGGATATCTCAACGCGTCACCTGCTGTATGTGCAGGAAGTGCTGGAGGAGGTTCGTCAGGAGGTTCAGCGCGTGGCTCGGGCGGAGCGACGTAAAGGCATGTAGCCTCGGGCGAGTCGCCCGAAGCTGCATCGTCACAAGGTTAGTCTTCCTTGCCTTTGTTACGCACCGCGCGATGCAATTCGCGATTGGAGTCGCGCTCGCGTTCGGTGTCGCGTTTGTCGTATTCCTTCTTGCCCTTGCCCAGCGCAATTTCGCACTTGACCAGGTGCTTGCTCCAGTACCAGGACAAGCAGATGCAGGCGTAGCCTTTCTGTTGCACTGCCGCAGCGAGTTTTTCCAGCTCGCGGGCATTGAGCAGCAGCTTGCGCGTGCGCACCGGGTCGGCAATTACATGAGTGCTCGCGGTGGTCAGCGGGGTGATATGACTGCCCAGCAGCCACGCCTCGCCATCCTTGAGCAGCACATAGCTGTCGACCAGCTGCAGCTTGCTGGCACGCAGACTTTTTACTTCCCAGCCGGCCAGGACCAGACCAGCCTCGAACCGATGTTCGATGAAGTAATCGTGTCGCGCCTTTTTATTTTGCGCGATGGTCCCTGTTGGGTGTTTCTTTTGTTTAGCCATAGGGGCGGCATTATAGGGAGTTGCGAGCGTGTCGGCTACGGTCAACCTGCGTGCTTGAGCGTGTTGGACGAATCCCGGACAATGCGGGCAGTTCTCTGGTTTTTTTCTCTCGCGGATCTGGCTGTTGTTTCGCGATGTTTGCCCGCTCAGCTGTGGAAATAACGCTCACATGACGACGCATATTCAACGTTCGGCCCTGCTGCCGTATCCCGCACAGGCGCTCTATGACCTGGTCAACGACGTCGCGCGTTACCCGGAATTCCTGCCGTGGTGCTCCACTGCCGAGGTTTTGGAGGGCGATGACGGGTACATGGTTGCCAGCGTCGGCGTAGCCAAGGGTGGGCTTAGCCAGCATTTTGTTACGCGCAATGTGCTGGTGCCTGGAAAATCCATCGAGATGAATCTGCAGGAAGGCCCGTTCACCCAGTTGCATGGGGTCTGGGTATTCAAGGCGCTGACGGACAAGGCCTGCAAGATCAGCCTGGATCTGTCGTTCGATTACGCGGGGCCGATCGTCCGCGCGACATTGGGGCCTTTGTTCAATCAGGCGGCGAATACGCTGGTGGATGCGTTCTGCCAGCGGGCCAAGCAACTGCATGGTTGAGATTGAAGTGGTGCATGCCGCCGTTGATCGCCAGGTTTTATTGCAGGTGAAGGTTCCGGCGGGCACGAGCCTGAGGGCGGCGGTGCAAATGTCGGGAATGGCTGAGCAGTTTCCGCAATGCATGCTGGCTGACTGCCCGCTGGGGATCTTCGGCAAGGTGGTTTCGGACCCTGATGCGCGTGTTGTGCAGCCAGGTGATCGAATTGAGATCTACCGGCCGTTGCTGGCAGATCCCAAGGAAATACGCCGGCAGCGTGCGGCCAGGGCGGCGAAGACCAGGCAGCAAAACTCATAAATCCTTCAGACAACAAAAAGCCCGGCATGCCGGGCTTTTTGTTGAGTGTTGCTTTGTTACTGCGGGCTGGTGTCCAGAGGCTGTGGCGTCGGGACAGGCACGGTTTCCACGCCATCGACGTCTTTCTGGATCTGGTCCAGCAAGGAGCCTGGCTTGGCCGGCACCTCGGATTTCGGCTTCTCGGCTTCCTGCGCAGGGGCGGTCACGCTGGTGCCGCTGTCCTTGCCCAACAGCGCTTCATCGCGGCTTACGCCGGGCATGAAGTCACCGGACAGGCTGACAAGCTGGTCATTGCCATTGAAAATGACACTGACGCGCTCCTGCTGGCGCTCACCGCCGCCAGGCTGGAGGCTGTAGAGATAATCCCAGCGATCGGCATGGAAAGTGTCGGTCAGCAGGGGATTGCCCATGATAAACCTTACTTGCCGTCGGGTCATTCCCGGACGTAACTGGTCTATCATGTCCTGCGTGACGACATTGCCCTGCTGGATGTCGATTTTGTAAACCCCGGGGAATGAACAACCGGCGAGTGCGAGCAGTCCCACAAAGGTGAAACTGGTTAGCAAGAGCTTGGTGTTTTGCATCGGTGGGCGACTTCCACTATCTTGGCTGGGACAACGTAAACGCCGATCATACCCGTATTAAGAGAAGCTGCGAAGCAGCATCCGCGAGAAAGCTAACCATGGTTGAAAATAGCGAACTACGCAAAGCCGGTCTCAAAGTGACTCTGCCCCGAGTCAAGATTCTACAAATGCTCGATTCTGCTGAGCAACGCCACATGAGTGCCGAGGACGTTTACAAGGCGCTGATGGAGTCTAATGAAGACGTCGGCCTGGCCACGGTTTACCGTGTCCTGACCCAGTTTGAAGCCGCAGGGCTGGTGGTTCGTCATAATTTCGACGGCGGTCATGCAGTGTTTGAATTGGCCGACGGCGGGCATCACGACCACATGGTTGACCTGGATACCAATGAGGTTATCGAGTTCACCAGCCCTGAGATCGAAGCGCTGCAGCATAAGATCGCTGAGGAGCATGGCTTCGATTTGGTCGACCATAATCTGGTGCTGTACATCCGTAAGAAAAAGTAAAAAACGACGCAGATTTGCTCTGCGCAACGATCGAAGGCGACCCCAGGGTCGCCTTCGTGCTTTATATAAGAGGGAAAATGCTCGCTCAGGCCTTCGCTGCTACGACCATCTTCTTCGCGTGCGCCAGGGACTCCTTGGTCAAATCAATACCGCCGAGCATCCGCGCCACTTCTTCCACGCGCTCCGACTTGTTCAGCTTGGACACGGCCGTGCGCGTCGCATCGCTGCCCCGCACTTTGTGCACGAACAAATGCTGATGCCCCTGGGCCGCCACTTGCGGTAAGTGGGTCACCGTCAGCACCTGGCCCCGATCGCCCAGGCGGCGCAACAACTGGCCAACAATTTCGGCAGTCGGTCCGCCAATGCCCACGTCCACTTCATCGAACACCAGAGTCGGTACGCGCGAGGTTTGCGCCGTGATGACCTGGATCGCCAGGCTGATCCGTGACAGCTCACCGCCGGAGGCGACTTTTGCCAGGGCTTTGAGCGGTTGCCCCGGGTTGGCGCTGACCAGCAGCTCCACCTGTTCCAGTCCGTGGGGTTGCAGTTCATGGCTGGTATTGGCGTGCAGCTCGATAGTGAAGCGGCCGCCGGGCATGCCCAGGCGCTGGATTTCCTGTTCCACGGCACCGGCCAGGCGGGTAGCGGCCTGTTGGCGAAGGTCGCTCAGCTCACGAGCCTTTTCCTGATAATGGCGGGCGAAGGAGGCGAGTTCTTCGCCGAGGCGCTCAATGGACTCGTCGTTCGCGTTCAGGGTCTCGATTTCATCCAGCAGCTTTTGTTGCATTGCCGCCACTTCGGTTGGCTGGATTCGATGTTTGCGCGCCAGGGTGTAGATAGTGTCCAGGCGCTCTTCTATTACCTGCAGGCGCGCCGGGTCGGCATCGAAATGATCGAGGAAGCGGTTCAATTCACCCACCGCTTCCTCCACCTGGATCTGCGCGCTGGTCAGCAGGGTGGTGGCTTCACTCAGTGAGCCGGAGGCGTTAGTCACGCTGGACAGGCGATTGAGGCTCGCGGTCAGTGCGTTAAGCACATTGCCGGAATCACTTTCGCTGCATTGCTCGATCACCTGGCGACAGATACCCAGCAGCGTCTCGGCGTTGGTCAGGTTCTTGTGTTCCTGTTCAAGCTGTTCCAGTTCGGTCTCGCCCAGGCCCAGGCTTTCAAGCTCTTCGAGTTGATAGCTGAGCAGTTGGTGGCGAGCGCGTTGCTCGTCGCCGGAATTGGAAAGGCGTTCCAGTTCCTGGCGCGTCTGGCGCCAGCGTTGCGCGGCCAGGTGGACCTGGCGGGCAAGTTCGGTGGCGCCGGCGTACTCATCCAGCAAGCGGCGATGGGTGTCGGTTTTCAGCAGGGACTGGTGCTCATGCTGGCTGTGGATATCAATCAACAGTTCACCCAGGGCTTTCAAGTCGCCAAGGGGGCAGGGCGTGCCGTTGATGTAGCCGCGTGAGCGTCCTTCGGCGGTGATCACCCGGCGCAGGATGCACGGCCCTTCGTTATTGAGGTCGCGCTCGGCCAGCCAGGCCTCGGCCTCGGGAATATCCGCCAGATCGAATGTGGCCAGGATGTCGGCCTTGTCGGCGCCGGGGCGCACCACGCCACTGTCGGCGCGGTCCCCGAGCGTCAGGCCCAGGGCGTCGAGCATGATCGACTTGCCGGCGCCGGTCTCGCCTGTGATTACGCTCATGCCGCGATCCAGTTCGAGATCCAGATGTTCAACGATGGCGTAGTTATGTACGGACAGGTGCACGAGCATGACGGCCGCTCCCAGGCTTTAGGTCTGGTTATTTATACAGTGTTTTGTTTGAGGCTGACAATCCTGGCGCTTAGCTCGATTTGCTTGATCGGGTGCTTTTTTTAGCTCAATAAGGAATGTAGGGGCAGGAAATGATCCGAGACATGCGAAAGACTTTTGGTAACGTCCGCGCCCTTGAACCTGAAAATTGTGGCCCCATATACCGGAACAGAAGCGCGAGTTGAGTTCGCGCATGATTTTGAAAGGAGAAAGCTATGGCTGACGAACAGACGCAGGATACGCAAACGCCAGACGCCAATTCGGCTGCCGGTGATGAGCTGGGTACTCGTGTGCAAGTGCTCGAAGAGCAATTGGCCGCAGCGCAGGATCAGTCGTTGCGTGTTGCCGCCGATCTGCAGAACGTCCGCCGCCGTGCCGAGCAGGACGTAGAAAAGGCTCACAAATTCGCCTTGGAAAAATTCGCCAACGACCTGCTGCCGATTATTGACAGCCTGGAGCGTGGCCTTGAATTGTCCAATCCGGATGACGAAAACATCCGCCCGATGCGCGAGGGGATCGAACTGACCCTGAAAATGTTCCAGGACACCCTGAAGCGTTATCAGTTGGAAGCCATCGATCCACTCGGCGGTGAGCCGTTCAACGCGGAGCACCACCAGGCGATGGCGATGCAGGAAAGCCACGACCTGGAGCCCAACAGCGTATTGAAGGTATTCCAGAAGGGTTATCTGCTCAACGGTCGCTTGTTGCGCCCGGCGATGGTGGTGGTGAGCAAGGCTCCCGCACCCGTTTCGCCTTCTATTGATGAGCAGGCTTGAAATCCGCCGCAAGGCCCCCATTTATAAGTCAAGCGATTAAGTGCTACCGCAGTTAGCCACAACTGCTGCGGCAACCAAATTCAAGTTTCGGGAGAGTCAAACATGGGCAAGATTATCGGTATCGACCTGGGGACCACCAACTCGTGCGTCTCGGTCATGGAAAACGGCAAGGCCAAAGTTATCGAAAACGCTGAAGGCGCGCGTACCACGCCGTCGATCATCGCTTACGCCAACGATGGCGAGATCCTGGTTGGTCAGTCGGCCAAGCGTCAGGCCGTTACCAACCCGCACAACACCCTGTACGCGGTGAAGCGTCTGATCGGTCGTAAGTTCGACGAAGAAGTCGTACAGAAAGACATCAAGATGGTGCCTTACAAAATCGCCAAGGCCGACAACGGTGACGCCTGGGTTGAAGTGAACGGCAACAAGATGTCCGCGCCGCAGATCTCGGCTGAAGTCTTGAAAAAGATGAAGAAGACTGCCGAAGACTACCTCGGTGAAACCGTGACCGAAGCGGTCATCACTGTTCCGGCCTACTTCAACGACAGCCAGCGCCAGGCAACCAAAGACGCCGGCCGCATCGCGGGTCTTGACGTAAAACGTATCATTAACGAACCTACCGCAGCGGCCCTGGCCTACGGTATGGACAAGGCCAAAGGCGACCACACTGTGATCGTTTATGACCTGGGCGGTGGTACTTTCGACGTCTCCGTCATCGAGATCGCGGAAGTTGACGGCGAGCACCAGTTCGAAGTGTTGGCCACCAACGGCGACACGTTCCTGGGTGGTGAAGACTTCGACATTCGTCTGATCGACTACCTCGTTGACGAATTCAAGAAAGAAAGCGGCATGAACCTCAAGGGTGACCCGCTGGCGATGCAGCGCCTGAAAGAAGCCGCTGAGAAAGCCAAGATCGAACTGTCGTCGAGCATGTCCACCGACGTGAACCTGCCGTACATCACTGCAGACGCTACCGGTCCTAAGCACTTGAACGTGAAGATCTCGCGCGCCAAGTTGGAAGCACTGGTTGAAGACCTGGTTCAGCGCACCATCGAGCCATGCCGCATTGCACTGAAAGACGCCGGTATCGACGTTGGCGCGATCAATGACGTGATCCTGGTCGGTGGCCAGACCCGTATGCCGCTGGTGCAGCAGAAAGTCACCGAGTTCTTCGGTAAAGAAGCACGTAAAGACGTGAACCCGGACGAAGCGGTTGCCATGGGTGCTGCTATCCAGGGCGCGGTATTGGCCGGTGACGTGAAAGACGTGCTGCTGCTGGACGTCAGCCCGCTGACTCTGGGTATCGAAACCATGGGTGGCGTGATGACCGCGCTGATCGAGAAAAACACCACGATTCCTACCAAGAAATCCCAGGTGTTCTCGACTGCCGACGACAACCAGGGCGCCGTGACCATTCACGTGCTGCAAGGCGAGCGCAAGCAAGCTGCGCAGAACAAATCCCTGGGCAAGTTTGACCTGGCCGAGATTCCACCAGCCCCACGTGGCGTGCCACAGATCGAAGTGACCTTCGACATCGACGCCAACGGTATCCTG
The DNA here is from genome assembly GCF_900004715.1 of Pseudomonas sp. 24 E 13. Lineage (NCBI taxonomy): Bacteria > Pseudomonadati > Pseudomonadota > Gammaproteobacteria > Pseudomonadales > Pseudomonadaceae > Pseudomonas > Pseudomonas sp. 24 E 13. The sequence continues at coordinate 69,146 of NZ_CVTO01000136.1, read as the reverse complement.
CACGTTGGCGCGAAAGACAAGGCGACCGGCAAAGAGCAGAAGATCACCATCAAGGCCAACTCCGGCCTGTCTGATGAAGAAATTCAACAGATGATTCGTGATGCTGAAGCCAACGCTGATGCGGACGCCAAGTTTGCCGAGTTGGCGGGTGCCCGTAACCAGGGTGACGCGCTGGTTCACTCGACGCGCAAAATGGTCGCTGATGCTGGCGACAAGGTGACTGCCGAAGAGAAAACTGCAATCGAAGCCGCTGTAGTTGCCCTGGAAGCCGCTATCAAAGGCGACGACAAGGCCGCTATCGAAGCCAAGGTTGAGGAGCTGTCGAAGGTGTCCGCGCCAGTGGCCCAGAAAATGTACGCCGAACAAGGCCAGCCGGCTGAAGGTGCTGCGCAGCAAGCAGAGCCTGAAGCCAAGCACGACGATGTTGTCGATGCCGAGTTCGAAGAAGTCAAAGACCAGAAGTAACTTGGTCGCCCGGTTGACCGCTCACAAGCGGTGACTGGTAGGATGTCGCCGCGCGGGAGCTTGCTCCCGCGTTGGCGTGTCTGGGGTATGCGAATTTTTACAGTATGCGACAGCGTTCGGGTGCTGGCGGTGTGGCCGGGAATGCTCCTGCTTTCCGAGCAGTAAATACCGCGTTTTTAGTCGGGTGGCCGGCTAAAAAGTAGTAATGACCAGGATCGTTGAATTGACGTGAGTTGGGTCCGGGCCTGCATTGGGGCTCAACGAGTTTGGCGAGGCTCAGGAGGGTCTGGCTGAACGTCCTTAAGAGTGCAAAGACTTATGGCAAAGCGTGACTATTACGAAGTATTGGGTGTGGAGCGCGGGGCTAGCGAGGCGGACCTGAAAAAGGCTTACCGTCGCCTGGCGATGAAGCACCACCCGGACCGTAATCCGGATAGCAAAGAATCCGAAGAAATGTTCAAAGAGGCCAATGAGGCCTACGAATGTCTGTCTGATCCCAACAAGCGTGCAGCCTACGACCAGTATGGGCATGCCGGCGTCGACCCGAGCATGGGTGGCGGCGGTGCCGGTTTTGGTGGTCAGAACTTCTCCGATATTTTCGGTGACGTGTTCAGTGATTTCTTTGGTGGCGGCCGTGGGGGCCAGCGTGGCGGGGCCCAGCGTGGCAGCGACCTGCGCTATACCCTGGAGCTGAACCTGGAAGAAGCCGTGCGCGGCACCAGCGTTAACATCCGTGTACCGACGCTGGTCAACTGCAAACCGTGCGACGGCTCGGGTGCCAAGAAGGGCTCTTCGCCCATCACCTGCCCGACCTGCGGCGGTATCGGCCAGGTGCGGATGCAGCAGGGCTTCTTCTCGGTGCAGCAAACCTGCCCGCGTTGCCATGGCCAGGGCAAGATCATTTCCGACCCGTGTGATTCCTGCCATGGCGAAGGTCGCGTCGAAGAGTACAAGACGCTGTCGGTGAAAGTGCCGGCGGGCGTGGATACCGGCGACCGCATTCGTCTGTCGGGTGAAGGGGAAGCTGGTACTCAGGGTGGGCCTACGGGCGACCTGTACGTGGTGATCAATGTGCGCGAGCACTCGATCTTCCAGCGTGATGGCAAGCATCTGTTCTGTGAAGTGCCGATCAGCTTTGTCGACGCGGCCCTGGGTGGTGAGTTGGAAATCCCGACGCTGGACGGTCGGGTCAAGCTCAAGATTCCAGAGGGTACGCAGACCGGCAAGCAGTTCCGTATCCGTGGCAAAGGCGTTGCGCCGGTGCGCGGTGGCGGGGCCGGCGACCTGATGTGTCGCGTAGCGGTAGAAACGCCGGTCAACCTGAATCGCCGTCAGCGTGAGCTGCTTGAAGAGTTCCGCAGTTCGTTGGAAGGTGATGACTCTCACTCGCCGAAAACCACGGGCTTTTTCGATGGTGTGAAGCGCTTCTTCGGCGACCTGTAAGGAATTGAGTATGCGACGTATAGCCGTAATGGGCGCTGCCGGGCGCATGGGCAAGACGCTGGTCGAAGCCGTGCAGCAGCGCTCGCCGGCGTCCGGGCTGACCGCGGCGATCGTGCGTCCGGGCAGCACGTTGATCGGTGCGGACGCGGGTGAGTTGGCCTCACTGGGCCGTATCGGCGTCTCGTTGTCCGGTCATCTGGCGCAGGTGGCCGACGAGTTCGACGTGTTGATCGATTTCACGCTGCCGGAGGTGATGCTGGAAAACCTGGCGTTCTGTCGCAAGGCAGGCAAGGCGATGGTGATCGGTACCACCGGTTTGACGGTGGAGCAGAAGCAGTTGCTGGCTCAGGCGGGCAAGGATATCCCGATCGTCTTTGCGGCGAACTTCAGCGTAGGCGTGAATCTGTCCCTCAAGCTGCTGGATATGGCGGCTCGCGTGTTGGGTGATGAGGCGGATATCGAGATTATCGAAACCCATCATCGCCACAAGATCGATGCGCCGTCCGGGACTGCCTTGCGGATGGGCGAGGCCATCGCCGATGCGTTGGGGCGTGACCTGTCCAAAGTGGCGGTGTATGGCCGTGAAGGGCACACCGGTGCCCGTGCGCGCGACACCATTGGTTTTGCCACCGTACGCGGTGGTGATGTGGTCGGCGATCACACTGTGCTGTTTGCCACTGAGGGCGAACGCCTGGAAATCACGCACAAGGCTTCCAGTCGCATGACGTTTGCCAAGGGCGCGGTGCGCGCTGCGCTTTGGCTGGAAGGGCGCGAGCCTGGCCTGTACGACATGCGTGATGTGCTCGACCTGCACTAATCGGTAGCTTAAACAGGGCCTCAAGCTTATGCTTGGGCCCCGTTTTACCCGCTAAGCGACGCCCTGTCGCATTCCCCTGCCTTTCAGGCTCATTAGCGGTGGACCAAAAAAGCCTTTTTCTGTAAGCTACAGCTTTAGTGTGTCCACTAAAAGCGCGCAGAATAATTCAGTGAAGAAGCGGGGTGACGTGTCCATACGTCACTCCGCTTTTTTGCAACCTGCGATCGCCCTTTCAGGCTTTATTTACGGGAGGTCTTCTTGACTAAGCCAGCCATACTCGCCCTTGCTGATGGCAGCATTTTTCGCGGCGAAGCCATTGGAGCCGACGGTCAAACCGTTGGTGAGGTGGTGTTCAACACCGCCATGACCGGCTATCAGGAAATCCTTACCGATCCTTCCTACGCCCAACAGATCGTTACCCTGACCTATCCGCACATCGGCAACACCGGTACTACACCGGAAGACGCCGAGTCTGATCGTGTCTGGTCGGCCGGTCTGGTGATTCGTGACCTGCCACTGGTTGCGAGCAACTGGCGTAACACGATGTCGCTGTCCGATTACCTGAAAGCCAACAACGTTGTGGCGATCGCCGGTATCGATACGCGCCGCCTCACGCGCATCCTGCGTGAAAAAGGCTCGCAGAACGGCTGCATCATGGTCGGTGAGAATATCTCCGAAGAGGCCGCGATTGCCGCAGCGCAAGGGTTCCCTGGCCTGAAAGGCATGGACCTGGCGAAAGTCGTCAGCGTCAAAGAGAAGTACGAATGGCGCTCCACTGTCTGGGACCTGAAGACCGACAGCCACGCGACTATCGAGGCCGCGGACTTGCCTTATCACGTTGTGGCCTACGACTACGGCGTGAAGTACAACATCCTGCGCATGCTGGTTGAGCGTGGCTGCCGCGTAACCGTGGTGCCGGCGCAAACCCCGGCCAGCGATGTACTCGCCCTGCAACCGGACGGCGTGTTCCTGTCCAACGGCCCTGGTGACCCGGAGCCATGCGACTACGCGATCCAGGCGATCAAGGACGTGCTGGAAACCGAGATCCCGGTATTCGGTATCTGCCTGGGCCACCAGTTGCTGGCCCTGGCCTCGGGCGCCAAGACCCTGAAGATGGGCCACGGTCACCACGGTGCCAACCACCCCGTGCAGGACCTGGACACCGGCGTTGTCATGATCACCAGCCAGAACCACGGTTTTGCGGTGGATGAAGCGAGCCTGCCTTCGAACGTGCGCGCGATTCACAAGTCGCTGTTCGACGGTTCCCTGCAAGGCATCGAGCGCACCGACAAGAGCGCGTTCAGCTTCCAGGGTCACCCTGAAGCCAGCCCGGGCCCGAACGACGTAGCGCCGCTGTTCGACCGTTTCATCAATGAGATGGCCAAGCGACGCTGACTGAGCGGCCTGCGGGTGGTCCCGAATTTCGGTGGCCCCCGCAGGCTCTTCAAAGAATGTTCAAGACGGCTTGCCGACTGACCTGCGGATTTGAGTGACAAACCCATGCCAAAACGTACAGACATAAAAAGCATCCTGATTCTCGGCGCTGGCCCGATCGTGATCGGCCAGGCCTGCGAATTCGACTACTCCGGCGCCCAGGCCTGTAAAGCCCTGCGCGAGGAGGGTTACCGCGTCATCCTGGTGAACTCCAACCCGGCCACCATCATGACCGACCCGGCCATGGCCGATGCCACCTACATCGAACCGATCAAATGGCAGACCGTTGCCAAGATCATCGAGAAAGAGCGTCCGGACGCGCTGTTGCCAACCATGGGCGGCCAGACCGCACTGAACTGCGCCCTGGACCTGGAGCGCGAAGGCGTCCTGGAGAAGTTCGGCGTCGAGATGATCGGTGCCAACGCTGACACCATCGACAAGGCTGAAGACCGTTCGCGTTTCGACAAGGCGATGAAGTCCATCGGCCTTGATTGCCCGCGCTCCGGTATCGCCCACAGCATGGAAGAGGCCAACGCGGTTCTCGAAAAGCTGGGCTTCCCGTGCATTATCCGTCCGTCCTTCACCATGGGCGGCACCGGTGGTGGCATCGCCTACAACCGTGAAGAGTTCGAAGAAATCTGCGCCCGCGGTCTGGACCTGTCGCCGACCAAAGAGCTGCTGATCGACGAATCCCTGATCGGCTGGAAAGAATACGAGATGGAGGTTGTCCGCGATAAGAAGGACAACTGCATTATCGTCTGCTCCATCGAAAACTTCGACCCGATGGGCGTGCACACCGGTGACTCGATCACCGTTGCGCCGGCGCAGACCTTGACGGACAAGGAATACCAGATCATGCGTAACGCCTCGTTGGCGGTACTGCGTGAAATCGGCGTGGAAACCGGTGGTTCCAACGTTCAGTTCGGCATCTGCCCGGATACCGGCCGCATGGTCGTGATCGAGATGAACCCGCGTGTATCGCGTTCTTCGGCGCTGGCATCGAAAGCCACCGGCTTCCCGATTGCGCGTATCGCGGCCAAGCTGGCGATCGGTTACACCCTGGATGAGTTGCAAAACGAAATCACCGGCGGCGCCATGCCGGCGTCTTTCGAGCCGTCTATCGACTACGTCGTGACCAAGCTGCCGCGCTTTGCCTTCGAGAAATTCGCCAAGGCCGATGCGCGCCTGACCACTCAGATGAAGTCGGTCGGTGAAGTCATGGCCATTGGCCGTACGTTCCAGGAATCCCTGCAGAAAGCCCTGCGCGGCCTGGAAGTCGGTGTGTGCGGCCTGGACGAGAAGCTCGACCTGAGCAACCCGGAAAGCATGAGCATCCTCAAGCGCGAGCTGACCGTACCGGGCGCCGAGCGTATCTGGTACGTGGCTGACGCCTTCCGTGCCGGCCTGAGCGTCGAAGATATCTTCGGCATGAACATGATCGACCCGTGGTTCCTGGTGCAGATCGAAGACCTGATCAAGGAAGAAGAGAAGGTCAAGACCCTCGGCCTGTCGTCCATCGACCGCGACCTGATGTTCCGCCTCAAGCGCAAAGGCTTCTCCGATCAGCGTCTGGCCAAGCTGCTGGGTGTGACCGAGAAAAACCTGCGTACCCATCGCCACAAGCTGGATATCTTCCCGGTCTACAAGCGCGTTGACACCTGCGCCGCCGAGTTCGCCACCGACACTGCGTACATGTACTCCACCTATGAGGAAGAGTGCGAAGCCGCGCCGTCGGGCCGCGACAAGATCATCATCCTCGGTGGCGGCCCGAACCGTATCGGCCAGGGCATCGAGTTTGACTATTGCTGCGTACACGCCGCCCTCGCCCTGCGCGAAGACGGGTACGAGACCATCATGGTCAACTGCAACCCGGAAACGGTTTCCACTGACTACGACACGTCCGACCGTCTGTACTTCGAGCCGGTGACACTGGAAGACGTACTGGAAATCTGCCGCGTCGAGAAACCCAAAGGCGTGATCGTCCAGTACGGCGGCCAAACCCCGCTGAAACTGGCGCGTGCCCTGGAAGCCGCTGGCGTGCCGATCATCGGTACCAGCCCGGATGCCATCGACCGTGCAGAAGACCGTGAGCGCTTCCAGCAGATGGTCGAGCGCCTGAACCTGCGTCAGCCGCCGAACGCCACCGTGCGCAGCGAAGACGAAGCGATCCGTGCAGCCAGCAAGATCGGCTACCCGCTGGTGGTGCGTCCGTCCTACGTACTGGGCGGCCGCGCGATGGAAATCGTCTACGAAGAAGAAGAGCTCAAGCGCTACCTGCGTGATGCGGTGAAAGTCTCCAACGACAGCCCGGTGCTGCTCGACCACTTCCTCAACTGCGCCATCGAAATGGACGTGGACGCGGTGTGCGACGGTACCGACGTGGTGATCGGCGCGATCATGCAGCACATCGAACAGGCGGGCGTTCACTCCGGTGACTCCGCGTGCTCGCTGCCGCCGTACTCGCTGCCGGCGCACATCCAGGACGAGATGCGCGAACAGGTCAAGAAAATGGCCCTGGAGCTGGGCGTGGTCGGCCTGATGAACGTGCAGTTGGCGCTGCAGGGCGAAGACATCTACGTCATCGAAGTCAACCCGCGCGCTTCGCGTACCGTACCGTTCGTGTCCAAGTGCATCGGTGTGTCCCTGGCCATGATCGCTGCGCGCGTGATGGCCGGTAAGACCCTGAAGGAAATCGGCTTCACCAAGGAAATCATTCCGAACTTTTACAGCGTGAAAGAGGCGGTGTTCCCATTCGCCAAATTCCCTGGCGTGGACCCGATCCTGGGCCCGGAAATGAAGTCCACCGGTGAAGTGATGGGCGTGGGTGACACCTTCGGCGAAGCCTTCGCCAAGGCCCAGATGGGCGCCAGCGAAGTGCTGCCGACCGGTGGTACTGCGTTTATCAGCGTGCGCGATGACGACAAGCCACTGGTTGCGGGTGTGGCCCGTGATCTGATCAACTTGGGCTTTGAAGTCGTGGCTACCGCCGGGACCGCCAAGCTGATCGAGGCTGCCGGCCTGAAAGTACGCCGCGTGAATAAAGTGACGGAGGGCCGTCCGCACGTGGTCGACATGATCAAGAATGACGAAGTCACCCTGATCATCAACACCACCGAAGGTCGCCAGTCGATCGCGGACTCCTACTCCATTCGTCGTAATGCCTTGCAGCACAAGATCTACTGCACCACCACCATTGCTGCTGGCGAAGCCATCTGCGAAGCGCTCAAGTTCGGTCCGGAAAAGACCGTGCGTCGCTTGCAGGATCTACACGCAGGATTGAAGGCATGAGCATAACCAAATACCCGATGACCGTTCAGGGCGCTCGCGCCCTGGAAGAAGAGCACGCCCATCTGACCAAAGTCGTACGTCCAAAGCTGAGCCAGGACATCGGTACGGCCCGCGAGTTGGGTGACTTGAAGGAAAACGCCGAATACCACGCTGCTCGCGAGCAGCAGGGTATGGTCGAGGCGCGGATCCGTGATATCGAAGGCCGCATGCAGAATGCGGTGATCATCGACGTCACGACCATCCCGCATACCGGCAAGGTGATTTTTGGCACCACGGTGGAAATCGCCAACGTCGAGACCGATGAGCGCGTTGTTTATCACATCGTGGGCGAAGACGAGGCTGACTTCAAACTCGGCAAGATCTCCGTCGGTTCACCGCTTGCCCGTGCCTTGATCGCCAAGGAAGAAGGGGACGTGGTGTCTGTGAAAACCCCCGGCGGCGTGATCGAGTACGAGATTGTTGAAGTTCGTCACATCTGAAAGACGGCGCCCGCTTCGTGCGGGCGCCATGCTTTGGCAGCTCTCCCAGATGCTTTGGGTGGGTGGCCTGTGGTTGTTGCACATTGGCGTGCTGCCAGCGCTGGGTTTGATTGGCCTGGCGCCGCTGCTGATCGATGAGATCGACGAATTGCTCAGTGCGTTGCTGGTGGCTTTTGCGGCGGCGTGCGTGACCCTCCAGGCATTAGTGCTGGTCAAGGCTGAAGGCTTGGGGAGTTTGTGGCGGGATATTCGCGGCCAACTGCTATTGATGGCGCTGTATGCGTGCGCAATGTATTGCGTCGTGCATGTCTGGCTGCCGCAAGCGTTGCGCTGGCAGCTATTCAGCTATCTTGTGCTAGGGTTCTCCGGCCTGGTGCTGGTTATACAGCCCGCACCGGGATGGAGTGGCGGGGCGCGCGAAGCACGCCCCTGACCCTTGTCATCATTTGAAGCGATGAACGTTCGACAGTTGCTTGTTGACGCTGAAATTCTTGCGATACAGCAGCGCCATCTTGCCGATAACCTGAACCAGGTCCGCCTTGCCCACCTTGCACAGTTCTGCAACGGCGGCCAGGCGCGCTTCGCGATCAAGGATATTGACCTTGATCTTGATCAGTTCATGATCATTGAGTGCGCGTTCGAATTCGGCTAACACACCTTCAGTCAAACCGTTGTCTGCCACAATCAGAACTGGTTTCAGATGGTGGCCAATGGATTTGTACTGTTTCTTCTGCTCTTGAGTGAGCGGCATAATCTGACCCCTGCGTCTGATCTTGTAAAAAGCGGCGGCCAGTTTACCCGAGCGAGTCCGGGACCGCCCAGTTAATCACGACCCGTTTTATTTTCGAGGTGGCCCGTGGCCCGTTCCAAAACCAGCCTTAAGTGGCTACAAGAGCATTTCAACGATCCTTACGTCAAAAAGGCGCAGAAGGACGGCTACCGTTCCCGGGCCAGCTACAAATTGCTGGAGATCCAGGACAAGGACAAATTGATCCGTCCCGGCATGAGCGTTATTGACCTGGGCGCGGCCCCGGGTGGCTGGTCCCAGGTGACCAGTCGTCTGATTGGTGGGCAGGGCCGCTTGATCGCTTCAGACATCCTGGAGATGGACAGCATCCCGGATGTGACCTTTGTTCATGGTGATTTCACCCAGGACACCGTGCTCGCAGAGATTCTTGAGGCGGTGGGAAATTCGCAGGTAGACCTTGTGATTTCCGACATGGCCCCCAATATGAGTGGATTACCGGCCGTCGATATGCCGCGTGCCATGTTCCTGTGTGAATTGGCGCTGGACCTGGCGGGTCGGGTACTGCGTCCTGGTGGTGATTTCCTGGTGAAAGTCTTCCAGGGCGAAGGGTTTGACGAGTACCACAAGAACATCCGCAAGCTGTTCGACAAGGTGCAAACACGCAAGCCCGACTCTTCCCGGGACAGGTCCCGGGAGCAATACCTGCTCTGTCGCGGCTTTCGCGGCGTTGAAGGTGCGGCGAGCGAAGAGCGTTTTTGAGAGATTCGAGGAGGGCGATAGGTTTTTTTATATCGCTTTCGTCATGAAGCTTTACGATTATTGTGTAGTCAAAGTTTCACAAAGGGTTACAGACGGCGCCTGCCAGTGGTGTAGGTAATGTAGTAAGTTAGGCCGGTGAATATCATGCGAAGCGCGCGCCAGTAGCGGAGCTTGCTTCAGAGGGTAGTTAATTGAACGATATGGCAAAGAATCTGATCCTGTGGTTGATCATCGCGGCTGTCCTGGTGACGGTGATGAACAACTTCTCCAGCCCTAACGAGCCGCAGACCCTCAACTATTCCGACTTCATCCAGCAAGTTAAGGATGGCAAGGTCGAGCGCGTGGCGGTTGATGGCTACGTGATTACCGGCAAGCGTATTGATGGCGACAGCTTCAAGACCATTCGTCCGGCCATTCAGGACAACGGTCTGATCGGCGACCTGGTGGACAACAAGGTCGTTGTGGAAGGCAAGCAGCCTGAGCAGCAGAGCATCTGGACCCAGCTCCTGGTAGCCAGCTTCCCGATCCTGGTGATTATCGCCGTGTTCATGTTCTTCATGCGCCAGATGCAAGGGGGTGCCGGAGGCAAGGGCGGGCCGATGAGCTTCGGCAAGAGCAAGGCACGCCTGCTCTCCGAGGACCAGGTGAAAACCACCCTGGCGGACGTCGCCGGTTGCGACGAAGCCAAGGAAGAAGTCGGTGAGCTGGTCGAGTTCCTGCGTGATCCGGGCAAGTTCCAGCGCCTGGGCGGACGCATTCCTCGTGGCGTACTGATGGTCGGTCCGCCGGGTACCGGTAAAACCTTGTTGGCCAAGGCGATTGCCGGCGAAGCCAAGGTGCCGTTCTTCACCATTTCCGGTTCTGACTTTGTCGAGATGTTCGTCGGTGTCGGTGCCAGCCGTGTTCGCGATATGTTCGAACAGGCCAAGAAACACGCGCCATGCATCATCTTCATCGACGAAATCGATGCCGTGGGTCGCCATCGTGGCGCCGGCATGGGCGGCGGTCATGACGAGCGTGAGCAGACCCTCAACCAGTTGCTGGTGGAGATGGACGGTTTCGAGATGAATGACGGCATCATCGTCATCGCTGCAACCAACCGTCCTGACGTACTGGACCCTGCGCTGCTGCGTCCTGGCCGTTTCGACCGCCAGGTGGTGGTAGGCTTGCCGGACATCCGCGGTCGCGAACAGATCCTCAAGGTCCACATGCGTAAAGTGCCAATGGGCGACGACGTGGCCCCGGCCGTGATTGCCCGTGGTACGCCAGGCTTCTCCGGTGCTGATTTGGCCAACCTGGTCAACGAGGCTTCGTTGTTCGCAGCCCGTACCGGCAAGCGCATCGTTGAAATGAAAGAGTTCGAATTGGCCAAGGACAAGATCATGATGGGCGCAGAGCGCAAATCCATGGTCATGTCCGAGAAGGAAAAGCAGAACACCGCGTATCACGAAGCCGGTCACGCTATCGTGGGTCGGGTTGTGCCTGAGCATGACCCGGTCTACAAGGTCTCGATCATTCCACGTGGTCGTGCCTTGGGCGTGACCATGTTCCTGCCGGAAGAGGATCGTTACAGCCTCTCCAAGCGTGCGCTGATCAGCCAGATCTGTTCGCTGTACGGCGGTCGGATTGCGGAAGAGATGACGTTGGGCTTCGACGGTGTCACCACCGGCGCTTCCAACGACATCATGCGCGCCAGTCAGATCGCCCGGAATATGGTGACCAAGTGGGGCCTGTCGGAGAAACTCGGTCCGTTGATGTATGCCGAGGAAGAAGGCGAAGTATTCCTGGGGCGTGGCGGTGGCGGTCAAAGTGCCAGTTTTTCGGGCGAGACAGCCAAGCTGATCGACTCCGAGGTGCGCAGCATCATTGACCAGTGCTACGGCACGGCCAAGCAGATCCTCACCGACAACCGCGACAAGCTGGACGCGATGGCTGATGCGCTGATGAAATACGAGACTATTGATGCCGATCAGATCGACGACATCATGGCGGGGCGTACGCCTCGTGAGCCTCGCGATTGGGAAGGTGGTTCAGGTACCTCAGGCACTCCGCCAGTTGTGCAGAATGAACGTCCTGAAGCTCCGATCGGCGGCCCGGCGGCTGACCATTAAGGTTTGAAATGATTTCTGCGTCGTCCTCCACCCGGTTGCCTTGCGGCAACCGGGTTCTTGATTTGGCCCATACGCATGTCATGGGCATTCTTAATGTAACTCCCGACTCGTTCTCCGATGGCGGCCGCTTCAGTCAGCAGGATGCCGCGTTGCGTCATGCCGAGGCGATGGTGGCTGCCGGCGCGACGTTGATTGATGTCGGCGGCGAGTCGACTCGGCCGGGTGCCCGCGTTGTTTCTCCTGTGGAGGAGCTGGAGCGGGTGGCGCCGATTGTCGAGCGCATTGCGCGCGAGCTGGATGTGATCATCTCGGTGGACACGTCAACGCCGGCGGTGATGCGGGAAACTGCACGCCTGGGAGCGGGCCTGATTAATGATGTGCGTTCGTTGCAGCGCGACGGTGCCCTCGACGCCGCTGCGGCGACCGGCCTGCCCGTGTGTCTGATGCATATGCTGGGAGAACCCGGCAATATGCAGGATAATCCGCACTACGACGACCTGGTTGGCGAGGTAAGTCGCTTCCTCGCTGACAGAGTCGCCCAGTGCGCGTCAGTGGGCATTGGCGCTGAAAAGATCATTCTCGATCCCGGGTTTGGCTTCGCCAAGACCCTGCAGCATAATTTAAGCCTGTTCAAGCATATGCAAGCCCTGCACGCCCTTGGTCGGCCTCTTCTGGTCGGTGTTTCGCGCAAGAGCATGATAGGGCAGGCCCTGAATCGCCCGGTGGGTGAGCGGCTGTATGGCGGCCTCGCGCTGGCTGCGCTTGCCATGACCAAGGGCGCTCGTATTTTGCGTGTGCATGATGTCGCCGAGACGGTGGACGTGGTGCGCATGATTGCCGCTGTAGAATCAGCCGAATAAGAATGATGGAGCACTCATGACTAAGAAATATTTTGGCACCGACGGTATTCGTGGTCGGGTCGGTGAATACCCGATTACCCCAGATTTCATGCTCAAGCTGGGTTGGGCGGCAGGCATGGCGTTCCGCAGCATGGGCGCGTGCCGCATCCTGGTGGGCAAGGACACGCGTATTTCCGGCTACATGTTTGAATCCGCGCTGGAGGCGGGGTTGTCCGCCGCGGGTGCCGACGTGATGCTGCTGGGCCCCATGCCTACACCGGCGATCGCCTACCTGACGCGTACCTTTCATGCTCAAGCCGGTATCGTGATCAGTGCCTCGCACAATCCGCACGATGACAATGGCATCAAGTTTTTCTCGGGGCAGGGCACCAAGTTGCCGGACGAGATCGAGCTGATGATCGAAGAGCTGCTGGACGCGCCGATGACGGTGGTCGAGTCCAGCAAGCTGGGCAAGGTGTCGCGTATCAACGATGCCTCCGGTCGCTACATCGAATTCTGTAAAAGCAGCGTGCCGAGCAGCACCAATTTCGCCGGGCTGAAGATCGTCGTCGATTGTGCCCACGGTGCGACGTACAAGGTGGCGCCGAGTGTATTCAAGGAGCTGGGTGCGCAAGTCACTGTGCTGTCGGCTCAGCCCAACGGGTTGAACATCAACGACAACTGCGGTTCCACGCACATGGAGCAGTTGCAGGCGGCGGTTCTGGCCGAGCATGCGGACCTGGGCATCGCCTTTGACGGTGATGGCGACCGCGTGTTGATGGTGGATCACACCGGCATGGTCGTGGACGGTGATGATCTGCTGTTCATCATTGCCCGCGACTTGCATGAGCGTAACAAGCTGCAAGGGGGTGTCGTCGGTACGCTGATGAGTAACCTGGGGCTTGAATTGGCGTTGGCTGAACTGGGGATTCCCTTCATTCGCGCCAATGTCGGTGACCGTTACGTGATCGCCGAGTTGCTGGAACGCAATTGGCTGATTGGTGGTGAAAACTCGGGGCATGTCGTTTGCTTCCAGCACACCACCACGGGCGACGCAATCATTGCCGCGCTGCAGGTGTTGCTGGCCTTGCGTCGTCGCGAAGAGAGTCTGGCGCAGGCGCGACAGGCGCTGCGCAAGTGTCCGCAAGTGCTGCTCAATGTGCGTTTCGGCGGTGGCGAAAATCCAATCGAGCACCCCTCTGTCAAGGAAGCGTGCGAGCGTGTTACCCAGGCAATGGCGGGGCGTGGGCGGGTGTTGTTGCGCAAGTCCGGCACAGAGCCTCTGGTGCGTGTCATGGTCGAAGGCGAGGACGAAACACAGGTTCGCGGCCATGCCGAAGACCTGGCAAAACTGGTAACTGAAGTTTGCGCCTGAATTCGGCTTGCCAGTGATGGTGTGGTTGGGTAACATCTGCGCCCACTTTGACCGACGGGGTACAGCATGCGTCGCACGATGGTAGCTGGTAACTGGAAGATGCACGGTACCCGCGCCAGTGTCGCTGAGCTGATCAATGGCCTTCGTCACCTGGCCTTGCCTGGCGATGTGGATGTTGCGGTTTTCCCGCCTTTCCTGCATGTCGGCCAAGTGGTTGATGGCTTGAAAGGTCAGTCGATTCAGGTCGGTGCGCAGAATTGCGCGGTGGAACCCGCCCAAGGTGCGTTGACCGGTGAGATTGCGCCGAGTCAGTTGGTTGATGCCGGTTGTGCCTATGTGCTTGTTGGGCACTCCGAGCGCCGCCAGTTGATGGGTGAAAGCGATCAGATGCTCAACCGCAAGTTCGCAGCGGCACAGGCTTGTGGCTTGATTCCGGTGTTGTGCATAGGGGAAACCCTTGAGCAGCGCGAATCGGGCAAGACGCTTGAAGTTGTCTCGCGTCAGCTGGGCAGCATCATCGAGGAGCTGGGTGTTGGTGCGTTTGCAAAGGCAGTAATCGCTTACGAGCCGGTCTGGGCCATTGGTACCGGGCTGACTGCTACACCGCAACAGGCGCAGGATGTGCACGCCGCCATCCGCGCGCAGTTGGCGGCAGAAAATTCTGAAGTCGCGCAAGGTGTGCGGCTTCTATACGGCGGCAGCGTGAAGGCGGCCAATGCGGTCGAACTGTTCGGCATGCCGGATATCGATGGGGGGCTCATTGGTGGAGCTTCCCTGAATGCAGATGAGTTCGGTGCGATCTGTCGCGCCGCGGGAAACTGAAAAAATGCTGGAAACAGTCGTAGTCGTTTTTCATCTGTTGGCTGCCCTGGGCGTAGTTGCCCTGGTTTTGTTGCAACAGGGTAAAGGTGCGGATGCTGGTGCGTCTTTCGGTGCAGGTGCTTCAAATACTGTATTCGGAAGCCAAGGTTCCTCTACCTTTCTTAGTAAGTTTACTGCTATACTTGCCGCCGGTTTCTTCATAACCAGCTTGGGGTTAGGTTACTTTGCTAAAGAGAAGGCTCATGTGCTGACTCAAGTAGGTTTGCCAAACCCAGCAGTGTTGGAAGTACCAAAAGCAAAACCGGCTTCTGATGATGTCCCGGTGCTTCAAGAGCAAAAGTCGGCTACTCCAGCGACTGACGTGCCTCCAGCTCAAGAGCAGAAGTAAGAAGGTTGTAAACGCTGTATTGCCGAGGTGGTGGAATTGGTAGACACGCAACCTTGAGGTGGTTGTGCCCATAGGGTGTAGGGGTTCGAGTCCCCTTCTCGGTACCAATTATCAGGAGAGCCCGCTGTTGCGGGCTTTCTTGTAGGTGGAAGGTTACATTGACCCTGTAAGGGATCGGTCGTATACTTCCGCCCCAGCTTTGTCGCGGGGTGGAGCAGTCTGGTAGCTCGTCGGGCTCATAACCCGAAGGTCGTCGGTTCAAATCCGGCCCCCGCAACCAGTTTTAGCGGAGCCCCTTTTAAGGGGCTTTTTGTTAGCTGGACACTTTCAACGCCGCTGTTCGACGGCGTTTCAAGGATGGGCGTTTCGCCCATTTTTTTATTTTGCACAGCATGCACATACATGCACGAGGGGGTTCAGGTGTCGAGCAAGCTAGAAGAGTTGCAGGCCTTGCTGGCCCCGGTGGTCGTGGCCCTAGGCTATGAATGCTGGGGTATTGAGTTTTCGGCTCAAGGTCGCCACTCAATGTTGCGCGTTTATATCGATAAAGAGGGCGGCGTGCTGGTGGACGATTGTGCAATTGTCAGCCGTCAGATCAGCGGTGTCCTGGATGTTGAAGATCCGATTTCCGTTGAATACACCCTTGAAGTTTCCTCGCCAGGCATGGAACGCCCACTGTTCACTATTGATCAGTTTGCAAAATTTGCCGGTGAACAAGTGAAGATCAAGCTGCGCTCCCCGTTCGAAGGGCGACGCAACTTTCAGGGCCTTCTGCGCGGTGTAGAAGAGCAGGATGTCGTGGTGCAGGTAGAAGACCATGAGTTCCTGTTGCCGATCGATATGATCGACAAGGCCAACATTATTCCCAGTTTTGACTGAGACGCGGATCCCGCGGATCCAATGGCTTGCGAAAGGCGAGGCGTACGATGAGCAAAGAAGTACTGCTGGTTGTTGAGTCGGTATCCAATGAAAAGGGCGTACCGGCAAACGTGATTTTTGAAGCGTTGGAGCTGGCCCTGGCTACTGCTACCAAAAAGCGTTTTGAAGATGAAGTTGATCTGCGTGTGGAAATCAACCGCCACACCGGTGCCTATGAGACTTTCCGTCGCTGGACGGTCGTCGAAGAAGCCGATCTTGATGATCCGGCGATTGAAACCTGGCCGAGCAAGGTTGCGCAAACGCACCCTGGCGCCAACGTCGGTGATGTCGTCGAAGAAAAGATCGAATCGATCGAGTTCGGCCGTATCGCTGCACAGACCGCCAAGCAGGTCATCGTGCAGAAGGTTCGCGAAGCCGAGCGTGCTCAAGTCGTTGACGCCTATCGCGAACGCCTGGGTGAAATCATCTCCGGTACCGTGAAAAAAGTGACCCGCGACAACGTGATCGTCGACCTGGGCAACAACGCCGAAGCGTTGCTGGCCCGTGAAGACATCATCTCTCGCGAAACCTTCCGTGTCGGCGTGCGCTTGCGTGCGCTGCTCAAGGAAATCCGCACCGAGAACCGCGGCCCTCAGTTGATCCTGTCGCGTACCGCGCCGGAAATGCTGATAGAGCTGTTCCGTATCGAAGTGCCGGAAATCGCCGAAGGCCTGATCGAAGTCATGGCTGCGTCCCGCGACCCGGGTTCGCGCGCCAAGATCGCGGTCCGTTCCAAGGACAAACGCATCGACCCGCAGGGCGCTTGCATTGGTATGCGCGGTTCGCGCGTCCAGGCAGTGTCGGGCGAATTGGGCGGTGAGCGTGTGGACATCGTCCTGTGGGACGATAACCCGGCGCAGTTCGTGATCAACGCCATGTCGCCGGCTGAAGTGGCGGCAATTATCGTTGACGAAGATGCCCATGCAATGGACATCGCCGTTGGCGCAGACAATCTGGCTCAGGCCATTGGTCGTGGTGGTCAGAACGTGCGTCTGGCCAGCCAACTGACCGGTTGGACCCTGAACGTGATGACCGAATCGGACATCCAGGCTAAGCAGCAAGCTGAAACCGGTGACATCCTGCGCAACTTTATCGAAGAGCTGGAAGTCGATGAAGATCTGGCGCAGGTGCTGGTAGATGAAGGCTTCACCAGCCTGGAAGAGATTGCCTACGTACCGTTGGAAGAAATGCTCAACATCGACGGCTTTGACGAAGACACCGTCAACGAGCTTCGCGCTCGGGCCAAGGATCGTTTGTTGACTAAAGCCATCGCTACTGAGGAAAAGCTGGCAGACGCCCATCCGGCCGAAGACCTGCTCTCGCTTGAGGGTATGGACAAGGATTTGGCGATGGAACTGGCGGTGCGCGGCGTAATTACCCGCGAAGACCTGGCCGAGCAGTCTATTGACGATCTGCTCGACATCGACGGCATTGACGAAGATCGTGCCGGCAAGTTGATCATGGCCGCCCGAGCCCATTGGTTCGAGTAATTAGGCGCGGCCTGAGGAGAGAAGTGCATGACGCAAGTCACGGTGAAACAACTGGCCGATGAGGTCAAAACACCGGTAGAGCGCCTGTTGCAGCAGATGCGTGAGGCAGGTCTGCCGCACACCGCCGCCGAGGAACATGTGAGCGACAGTGAGAAGCAGTCTTTGCTGACTCACTTGAAAAGCAGCCACAAGGCGAAAGTGGAAGAACCGCGCAAGATTACATTGCAGCGCAAAACTACCAGCACCCTGCGTGTTGCAGGTAGCAAGAGCATCAGCGTTGAAGTACGCAAGAAGAAAGTCTTCGTACAGCGCAGCCCGGAAGAAATCGAAGCCGAGCGCAAACGCGAGCTGGATGAACGTCGCGCAGTAGAAAATGCTGCTCGTCAGAAGGCTGAAGAAGAAGCCAAGCGTCGCGCCGAAGAAGAAGCGCGTCGCCAGCCTGCTGCTGCGCAACCTGCCAGCACTGAAGCGGTCGCCGCTCCTGTTGAAGCGGTGCGTGAGGCTGCCCCGGTGGCTGCCGCACCTGCTCCTGCAGCAGATCGCAAGCGCGACGAACCTCGTCGTCCGGACAAACCACGTGCCGACGATAACAATCGTCGCGGTGGTGGCGGTGATGGCGAGCGTAAAAACGCTCCGCATCGCGCCTCGGTCAAAGAGAAAGCGCCTGCGCCACGCGTTGCCCCACGTACCACCGACGAAGAAAGCGACAGCTTCCGTCGTGGTGGTCGCGGCAAGGCCAAGCTGAAAAAGCGCAACGCCCACGGTTTCCAGAGCCCAACCGGCCCTGTCGTGCGTGATGTGCAGATCGGCGAGACCATCACCGTTGGCGATCTTGCCAATCAGATGTCGGTCAAGGCGGCTGAAATCATCAAGTTCATGTTCAAACTGGGTACCCCAGCGACCATCAACCAGGTGCTTGATCAGGAAACTGCTCAACTGGTAGCCGAAGAACTGGGCCACAAAGTGACCCTGGTCAGCGACACCGCCCTGGAAGATTCCCTGGCCGAGTCCCTGAAGTTTGAAGGTGAGACGTTCTCCCGTGCGCCGGTCGTGACCGTAATGGGCCACGTTGACCATGGTAAGACGTCGCTGCTCGACTACATCCGTCGTGCCAAGGTAGCGGCTGGCGAAGCCGGTGGTATCACCCAGCACATCGGTGCGTACCACGTTGAAACCGAGCGCGGCATGGTCACCTTCCTCGACACCCCGGGTCACGCCGCGTTTACCGCAATGCGTGCCCGTGGTGCCAAGGCGACCGACATCGTGATCCTGGTGGTTGCAGCGGACGACGGCGTAATGCCGCAGACCATTGAAGCTGTCCAGCACGCCAAGGCCGCCGGTGTTCCACTGGTGGTTGCAGTGAACAAGATCGACAAGCCGGGCGCCGATCTCGATCGCATCCGTAGCGAACTGTCGGTTCACGGCGTGACGTCCGAAGAGTGGGGCGGTGATACGCCGTTCGTTTCGGTCTCGGCCAAAGTCGGTACCGGTGTGGACGAACTGCTCGAAGCGGTGCTGCTGCAAGCCGAAGTACTCGAACTGAAAGCAACCCCATCGGCCCCAGGCCGCGGTGTTGTGGTTGAATCGCGTCTCGACAAGGGTCGTGGCCCGGTTGCTACCGTACTGGTTCAAGACGGTACCCTGCGCCAGGGCGACATGGTGCTGGTCGGTTCGAACTATGGCCGCGTGCGTGCCATGCTCGACGAGAACGGCAAGCCAATCAAGGAAGCCGGTCCTTCCATCCCTGTCGAGATCCTCGGCCTGGACGGTACCCCGGACGCTGGCGACGAGATGAGTGTGGTTGCCGACGAGAAGAAAGCCCGTGAAGTGGCTCTGTTCCGTCAAGGCAAGTTCCGCGAAGTCAAACTGGCTCGTGCTCACGCCGGCAAGCTGGAAAACATCTTCGAGAACATGGGCCAGGCAGAGAAGAAGACGCTCAACATCGTCCTCAAATCTGACGTACGTGGTTCCCTCGAAGCGTTGAACGGCGCCTTGAACGGCCTGGGTAACGACGAAGTGCAAGTGCGCGTTGTCGGTGGCGGTGTCGGTGGTATCACCGAATCCGACGCCAACCTGGCACTGGCTTCCAACGCTGTACTGTTCGGCTTCAACGTGCGTGCCGATGCCGGCGCTCGCAAGATCGTCGAGCAGGAAGGCCTGGACATGCGTTACTACAACGTCATCTACGACATCATCGAAGACGTCAAGAAAGCCCTTACCGGCATGCTTGGCAGTGACGTCCGGGAGAACATCCTGGGTATCGCCGAGGTGCGTGACGTGTTCCGATCGCCGAAATTCGGCGCGATCGCCGGTTGCATGGTTATCGAAGGTACGGTTCACCGTAACCGTCCAATCCGTGTACTGCGTGAAGACATCGTTATCTTCGAAGGCGAGCTGGAATCCCTGCGCCGCTTCAAGGATGACGCTTCCGAAGTACGTGCCGGCATGGAATGCGGTATCGGCGTCAAGAGCTACAACGACGTCAAGCCTGGCGACAAGATCGAAGTCTACGAGAAGGTTCAGGTTGCTCGCAGCCTCTAACTCGCGCACTTCCGGAGCCACGCCGCGTGTGGGCATGCAGATGCCCCGCGTAGCGTACGGACTCTAAACGCAACGCCCGGTCTGGCTTTTGTCAGGCCGGGCGTTTGCCGCTTTCAGACCCCACGGGTTTCACCGTGTGGCAGTAACAGGTAACAAGACATGGCAAAAGAATACAGCCGTACCCAGCGTATCGGCGATCAGATGCAGCGCGAGCTGGCTCAACTGATCCGTCGCGAAGTCAAAGACCCGCGCGTTGGCCTGGTCACCATCACCGCCGTTGAAGTGAGCCGTGACGTGGGTCACGCCAAGATCTTCATCACCGTGATGGGCCAGGACAACAGCGAAGAAATCGCGCAAAGCATCAAGGTGCTCAACGCCGCCGCAGGTTTCCTGCGTATGCAGTTGGCCCGTGAAATGAAGTTGCGCAGCGTTCCCCAGTTGCACTTCCACTACGACGAAAGCGTCGTGCGTGGCGCGCACCTGTCGGCATTGATCGAGCGCGCCGTGGCTGAAGACAGCCAGCATCCGTCCACACCTGAAGACGCCAAGGAGTAAGCGGTGGCTCAGGTCAAACGTATCCGCCGTAATGTCAGTGGCATCATTCTGCTCGACAAACCCATTGGCTTTACTTCCAATGCCGCGTTGCAGAAGGTCCGCTGGCTGCTCAATGCCGAGAAGGCCGGGCACACCGGCAGCCTCGATCCCCTGGCGACCGGCGTACTGCCGTTGTGCTTTGGCGAGGCGACCAAGTTCTCGCAATACCTGCTCGATTCCGACAAGGGTTATGAAACCCTGATGCAACTGGGCAAGACCACCACCACGGCCGATGCTGAAGGTGATGTCCTGCAGGTTCGCGATGTGACCGTTGGTCGTGCCGATATTGAAGCCGCCTTACCCGCTTTCCGTGGGCAAATCAGCCAGATACCGCCGATGTACTCGGCGCTCAAGCGTGATGGCCAGCCTCTTTACAAGCTGGCGCGTGCCGGTGAAGTGGTGGAGCGCGAACCGCGTTCTGTTACTATTGCCCGGCTGGAATTGCTCGCCTGTGAAGGTGACACTGCCCGATTGGCGGTGGACTGCAGCAAAGGCACCTATATCCGTACCCTGGTGGAAGATATTGGTGAGCAACTGGGCTGTGGCGCATACGTTGCCGAACTGCGACGTACACAGGCCGGCCCTTTCACCCTGGCCCAGACGGTCACGCTGGAAGAGCTCGAAGCGGTACATGCCGAAGGCGGCAATGAGGCGGTTGATCGCTTCCTGATGCCATCGGACAGCGGTTTGCTGGATTGGCCATTGCTGCACTTTTCGGAGCACAGCGCGTTCTACTGGCTTAACGGCCAGCCGGTACGCGCCCCGGATGCCCCGAAATTCGGCATGGTGCGAGTACAGGATCATAACGGTCGCTTTATCGGTATCGGTGAAGTGAGCGAAGACGGGCGCATCGCGCCGCGTCGACTGATTCGGTCAGAATGACCGAACGAGTGTGGCTGTTAACAGGCATGGTCAACACTCATTTTTAGATACAGGGATTTGTCCCTGGCCTGTTGAAACCGCCCTTTGGGTGGTTTCCTGAAAAAAGGATTGCCTCATGGCTCTCGACGTTCAAGAAAAAGCACAAATCGTAGCTGACTATCAGCAAGCTGTTGGTGACACTGGTTCGCCAGAAGTGCAAGTTGCACTGCTGACCCACAACATCAACAAACTGCAAGGTCACTTCAAGGCCAACGGTAAAGATCACCACTCCCGTCGTGGTCTGATCCGCATGGTAAACCAGCGCCGTAAGCTGCTGGACTACCTGAAAGGCAAGGATCTGGGTCGTTATCAGGCTCTGATCGGTCGCCTGGGTCTGCGTCGCTAATCAGCGATTGCGCTAGAGGTTGGTTGTCTGCCGTGTGTCAGTGGGATTCCCGCTGGCCCATGGCAGGCTCCCAGCCTCAAGTTTTATCTGGATACACGTTTTACCCTGGACAAGGGTTGGGCCGATTCCCGACGTTGCCCAAGAATTTCGCAAGAAGACAAGTTCCCCAAGAGCCACAAAGAAGGTAGGACACCGTGAACCCGGTTATCAAAAAATTCCAGTTCGGTCAGTCGACCGTTACCCTCGAGACAGGCCGTATCGCCCGTCAAGCCTCCGGCGCAGTGCTGGTTACCGTTGACGACGACGTTACCGTACTGGTGACCGTGGTTGGCGCCAAGACCGCTGACCCGAGCAAAGGCTTTTTCCCTCTGTCCGTTCACTACCAGGAAAAAACTTACGCTGCCGGTAAGATCCCTGGCGGTTTCTTCAAGCGCGAAGGCCGTCCTTCCGAGAAAGAAACCCTGACTTCCCGACTGATCGACCGTCCGATCCGTCCGCTGTTCCCGGAAGGCTTCATGAACGAAGTGCAGGTTGTCTGCACCGTCGTTTCCACCAGCAAGAAAACCGATCCGGACATCGCTGCGATGATCGGTACTTCGGCTGCCCTGGCTATCTCGGGCATCCCGTTTGATGGACCGATCGGCGCCGCCCGTGTTGCGTTCCACGAAAGCACCGGCTACCTGCTGAACCCGACTTACGAGCAACAAAAAGCATCGAGCCTGGACATGGTCGTTGCTGGTACCTCGGAAGCCGTATTGATGGTTGAATCGGAAGCCAAAGAGCTGACCGAAGACCAGATGCTGGGCGCCGTACTGTTTGCCCACGACGAGTTCCAGGTGGTGATCAACGCCGTCAAGGAACTGGCTGCCGAAGCTGCCAAGCCAACCTGGACCTGGGCTCCACAACCAGAAGCCACTGCTCTGCTGGGCGCTATCCGTGCCGAATTCGGCGACGCGATCTCCCAGGCTTACGCCATCACTGTCAAGGCCGAACGTTACGCTCGCCTGGGCGAGCTGAAGGATCAGGTTGTCGCCAAGCTGTCCGGTGAAGAAGGCCAGCCTTCTTCCAGCGAAGTCAAAGCGGCTTTCGGTGAAATCGAATACCGCACCGTTCGCGAAAACATCGTTAACGGCAAGCCACGCATCGACGGTCGCGACACACGCACCGTGCGCCCGCTGAACATCGAAGTCGGTGTTCTGCCGAAGACTCACGGTTCGGCGCTGTTCACCCGTGGTGAAACCCAGGCCCTGGTAGTCGCGACCCTGGGCACCGCCCGTGACGCGCAACTGCTGGACACCCTGGAAGGCGAGAAAAAAGACCCGTTCATGCTGCACTACAACTTCCCTCCGTTCTCGGTGGGCGAGTGTGGTCGCATGGGCGGTGCTGGTCGTCGTGAAATCGGTCACGGCCGTCTGGCCCGTCGTTCGATCGCCGCGATGCTGCCGGCTGCCGACGTGTTCCCGTACACCATCCGTGTTGTGTCGGAAATCACCGAATCCAACGGTTCCAGCTCCATGGCTTCGGTTTGCGGCGCTTCCCTGGCACTGATGGACGCCGGTGTACCGATGAAGGCACCGGTTGCCGGTATCGCCATGGGCCTGGTTAAAGAGGGCGAGAAGTTCGCCATCCTGACCGACATCCTGGGTGACGAAGACCACCTGGGCGACATGGACTTCAAGGTAGCCGGTACCGCCAAAGGCGTAACCGCGCTGCAGATGGACATCAAGATCAAGGGCATCACCGAAGAGATCATGGAAATCGCCCTGGGCCAAGCCCTGGAAGCGCGCCTGAACATCCTCGGCCAGATGAATCAGATCATTGGTCAGTCGCGTACCGAGCTGTCGGAAAATGCTCCGACCATGATCGCGATGAAAATCGACACCGACAAAATCCGTGATGTCATCGGTAAAGGCGGCGCGACTATCCGTGCGATCTGTGAAGAAACCAAGGCTTCGATCGATATCGAAGACGACGGTTCGATCAAGATCTTCGGCGAAACCAAGGAAGCGGCTGAGGCAGCACGCCAGCGCGTCCTGGGTATCACCGCTGAAGCCGAGATCGGCAAGATCTACGTCGGTAAGGTTGAGCGCATCGTCGACTTCGGCGCATTCGTCAACATCCTGCCGGGCAAGGATGGTCTGGTTCACATCTCCATGCTGAGCGACGCTCGCGTTGAGAAAGTGACCGACATTCTGAAAGAAGGCCAGGAAGTGGAAGTGCTGGTACTGGACGTGGACAATCGCGGCCGTATCAAACTGTCCATCAAGGACGTAGCAGCAGCCAAGGCTTCGGGCGTTTAACTAGCCGCAAGCGTCACGCTGCAGAAAAGGACTCTTCGGAGTCCTTTTTTTATGAGCGTGGGAAAATGGAAGAGAATCAGCTGTTTAGCCCTGCGCAAAAGCCGCAACTTGCATGCAGGCACGATGGACTTCATGCAAGTTGCACGATTCCGAAAATTAACGTTTTTTATAACTGATTGTTTTATAAGAGTTTTTATATTTCCGGCGACTTGGCACACTGCCTGCAATATCCCTGTTAGCGCTTCAGTACCAAGATTTATGTACTGCAGTCTTTTAATAAAACAGGAGTTACTCGTATGAAGAAGTTCGCTCTCGCTACTGCTACCGCTCTGACTCTGGCCATGGGTGCTAACGTAGCCTTTGCTCAGACTTCCCAAGCCCCTATGACTCTGGCGGCCGGCGAAGCCACCCAGGCTAAGGAAAGCGTTTCGGATACTTGGATCACCACCAAAGTCAAAGCTGACCTGCTGACTGAAAAAGGCATTCCAGGTTCGGACATCATGGTTGAAACCAACAAAGGTGTGGTTTCCCTGTCCTCCAAAGTAGCCGTTTCGGACTCGCAGAAAGCGACTGCCGTAGCGATTACCAAGAAAATCAAAGGTGTAACCGCAGTTTCTGCTGACGGCCTGCTGGCTGGCGGCGCTACCAAGGCTGACGGCATCGACAAAACCAAAGGTGCTGCTCATGACGCTGGCGAAGCGACTAGCGATACCTGGATCACCACCAAAGTAAAAGCTGACCTGGTTACCGAGAAAGGTATCCCTGGCACCGACATCAAAGTTGAAACCAACAAAGGTGTTGTGTCCCTGTCGTCCACAGCGGCTGTGACTGCTGCGCAGAAAGAAACTGCTGTAGCGATCGCCAAGAAAATCAAAGGCGTCAAAGCTGTATCGGCTGATGGCCTGAAAGCCCAGTAACACTACCGATTGCGTCTGAACTGAATGGCGGCGGCTTAGGGTGAGTTAGATTTCCACCCAAGGCACCTCTGGAGTTCATGCGACCGACCACACGGATGTGGTCATTACAGGCCCCGGCACTTGTGTCGGGGCCTGTTTTATTGTGGGACGGGGCTTGCCCCCGATGGCGGTGTATCAGTCAACCCATCACTGACTGACCTACCGCAATCGGGGGCAAGCCCCCTCCCACATTGGGTTACTCGGCATCCAGATGCATTGGCGCCAGCGCCCGAGCATCTTTCTCCGCCTGCCCCTGCTGCACAACACGGACGAGGAGCAAAAAATGTGGGAGGGGGCTTGCCCCCGATGGCGATGTATCAGTCAACCTATCACTGACTGACCTACTGCCATCGGGAGCAAGCCCCCTCCCACATTGGGTTACTCGGCATCCAGATGCATCGGCGTCACCACCCGACCATCTTTTTCCGCCTGTCCCAGCTGCGCATCAATGAAGTACACGCGGTCGTCTTCCAGCTTAGCCTTGTCCACCAGGTAATCCTTGATGGTGCTGGCCCGGTCCTGGCCGAGCTGGCGCAGCAGCACGTCACTGCCACTCCAGAACTTGATCACGCCGTCCTTGAGCCTGGCCGCGCGCTCATCGTCGCCCAGGCCTTTCCATTCGGCCGGTGGTTGTTGTTTCAGGCGTGTGCGGTAAATGCCTTCCAGCAAAGGCGCCTTTTCCTTCTCGGGCACCACAAGCAACGATGCCTGGGCCGGGACTTTATCGCCGCGACGCTGCAGGATTTTGTAGTAGTTGTATTGGTACTCACGCTCCAGTCGTTGCGCGGCCAGGAACGGGCCGTCACTGCCGGCCGCTGCGGTGCCTTCGATTTCCAGGCGCAGGGCAGGGCGTTCCTTGAGTGCCTTGGCCAGCGTGTTAAGGGCTCCTTCGGCGTTTTTATCCAGTTCACTGGAGCCCGCCGCAAACGACACACTCCCCAGGTCTTGCGAACCGCCGCCGGTGACCAGCCCACCAATGAACTTGAAGGGCGCCGTCGCGGCACGCACCACGAGGTTGCGCAAGGTCTGCCACACAATCGGCATGACGCTGAATTGCGGGTTGTTCAGGTCACCGCTTACCGGCAGCTCGATGGAAATCTTGCCGTCGCTGTCCTTGAGCAAGGCCACCGCCAGGCGAATCGGCAAGTCCACCGCATCGGCGCTGTCGACTTTCTCGCCCAGTTGCAGTTGCTCGACCACCACCTTGTTTTCAGCTTTCAACTGGCCTTTGGTGATCATGTAATGCAGGTCCAGGTTCAAACGACCTTTGCGGATTCGGAAACCTGCGAATTTGCCCGAGTACGGCGTCAGGGTGGTCAGCTCGACCCGTTTGAAGCTGGTCGCGATGTCCAGCGCCGCCATAGGGTCAAACGGGTTCACGCTGCCCTTGATGGTCACTGGCGCGTAGCGGTCCACCTTGCCCTTGATGTCGACGCTGGCCGGTTTGGCCTGGCGACTGTCGATGGTGCCGATCTGGCCGTTAAGTTGTTGAATCGCGGTAGCGAAGTTGGGCGTAAGGCTGAAGTCGGCGAAATTGGCCGAGCCGTCGTTGATCGCGACCTGTCCGACGTGGATACCCAACGGCTTGTCTTTGCTCGCAGCCGGTTTGGCTGCCGATTTGTTCCCGCTGTCGGCAGGCTGCGGGATCAGCAGGTCGTCGATATTGGTGGTGCGGTCCTCGTTGATCATGAAGCGCGCATAGGGTTGCAGCAGGTTGACCTTGTCGATCGACAGGCTGTCGCCATGCTGGTAATTGACGCCTTCCAGCACCAGACGCTGCCATTTGAGAAAGTCACGGGACTTGAGGGTGTCGAGCGTGTGCAGCTGATCCACTTGCGCGCGGCCGGTGACTTGCAGGGTCAGCGGCTCGGTACTCTTGAGGTTGACATCCAGGTTGCTGCCCAGCATGCCGCTGCGCAGTTCCAGCCGGATGAACGGGCTGATATAGGATTGAGCGACGCGCAGGTCGATGTCCTGGGTATTCACTTTCAGCCTGGCGCTGACCGGATTGAGGTTGACCTCGCCGGTTGCCTGGATCTTGCCTTGCTTGCCCAGGCCGCTGTCGACCTTCAAGGAAAAAGGGCGTTGGTTGAGGCTGTCGAAGTTCTGCACATCGACGTTCAACGGGCCCAGATCCAGGGCTACCGCAGGCTTGGCCTGGCGGTCAGCCAGGTGCACCTGGTAGTTGCGCAGTTGCACATCCTTGAGCAGCACTTGCCAGGGTTTGCTAGGCGCTGCCGGTGGCGCTTCAGGTGAGTCGGCAGTCGCGGGCGCGGAGGCCGGTTCCGGCGTCTTGGCCGGTTTGCCGGGTTGGCTGGCGAACAGCTTCTGCCAGTCCAGTTGCCCATCAGCCTCGCGGGCGGCCCAGGTTTCGAGTTTGTTGCTGCGGATCTTGCCGATCACTACCTGTTGCTTGGCCAGGTCCACCGTGGTCTCGCTGACGTCCAGGCGCTCCAGGCGGGCCAATGGCCGGCCATCCGGCGCCTTGATCGCAAAGGGCGCAATGCTGGCGGTGGTGTTGGTCAGGTTCAGTTCGGTCTCTTTGGCCAGGCTAAACTTATAGTGGGTGCTGAAATTGAGCACACCGTCCTCAAGCACCAGCGGCACGGCATCGCGCACATACGGCCACCAGGCTTTCATTTTGCCGTCGGTGACTTTCAGCGAGCCTTCGGAGGTGATCGGCACCAGGCTGAAGTTGCCCTTCCAATCGATTTGCCCACCCTGGGGGCCGGCGGCCACCAAGGTCATGTCGGCGTTATCTTCCGGCAAGGTGCTGAGGTTTTTCAGCTCGAAGTCGAGTTTGTCGTAGAGAAATTCGATGGGTTCGCTGGGTCGCAGGTCCCGAAAGTGCACATAGCCGCCCGCCAGCCTGATGCTGTCGATACGCAGCGGGAAAGGCTTGGCGTCGGGATCGGCAGGGGTTGGCTCGCTTGGGGGCAATTTGAACAATTGCGCCAGGTTCAACTGGCCGGACTTGTCGAAGAGCAATTCGGTCCTGGGCTGCTCGAGTTGAACATCGGCCAGGTGCAGGGCGCGGGTCCAGAGGCTGTCGATCTGCAGGTTGGCATAGAGGCGCTCGAAACCCACCTGTTCCTTGCCCGGCTCACCGATCTTCAGGCCCCATAGCGTCAGCTCCAGGCTGAACGGGTTGAGTTCGATACGCTCGATACGCGCCGGCACCGTTGCGTAATGGGCCAACTGCTGGTTGGCAATACGAAGGGCGATGCCGGGCAGAATCAGAAAGCCCAGCACGCTATACACAGCAAGGGCGGTCAACAAGGCGCCTATGGCGCGGAACAATCCTTTGGGCATGGGTGACAGCCATCTATGTCGAACGAGAGTGCCTTGGAGTATGGCACGTGATTTCGGTTCCGAAGAACCGCCAGGCCTGGGAAACTTCCTACAATTGCAGGATCAGGGTCTTCAGCGGAGGTTGCTGGTCTTTCGACGGAAAGTCCGCGCCTGGCGCCATGATCTGCCAGTCGCGTACGGGGCGACCGGCTTTTTCCGCGCAACGCAGCACCTGTTCGCGCCAGTCGTCCATGCTCACTTTCGCCAGGTTGTTGCAGCAAATGAGCACACCATTATCGGCGGTTGCCAACAGTGCGGGCTTGAGCAGGCTTTGGTAGTCGCGCAACAGGTCGACGGTACCGAAGGCGCTTTTGGCCCAGGCGGGGGGATCGAGCAGGACCAGGTCATACTGGCGCTGTTCCAGGCGCGGATAGCTCGGCAGTTTCTGGCCACGACGCTGAGTGACAGGGAGGCCGGCCAATTGGCGAATCGCCGGGAAGTAATCGGACTGTACGAAGGCCATGGTCGGCAACTGCGGGTTAAGCAGACCGTTCTCGCGCCCCACGGCGAGGTTGCCCTCGGCAAAGTCCAGGTTGCAGACTTCGCGTGCGCCACAGGCTGCCGCGCTCAAGCCTACGCCACAGGTGTAGGCGAACAGGTTGAGCACGCTTTTACCGGCGCTGTGGTCCTTGACCCAGCCACGGGTGTTGCGCAGGTCAAGGAACAGCAGCGGGTCCTGCCCGGCATGCCGCCCGCGCACTCGGTAGTTGAGGCCCCATTCGTGACCGACCAGATCCTCCAGCGCGGCAGGTTCGGCGCGATACACGCTGTCTTCACGGTCGATCCGTGAGTTGCCACGGGAGCGGTCGTTGTACACCAGCAGCAGTTCCAGGCCCATGTATTGGCTGATCAGTTGGTGCAGGTCCAGCAGATCGGCGTTTTGCAGGGATTGGTGGAAGCTTTGCACCAGCAATTGCGGGCCGTAGCGATCGATCGTCAGGCCACCGGCGCCTTCCTGGCTGCCGTGGAACAGCCGGTAGCAATCGGTGCCTTGGGCATGCAGTTCACTGATCAGGTCTTGGCGATGGTCGAGGGCGGCGCGCAGCGCCTGGTTCAAGGAAGTCATGGAGCGCGCCTTGCTTGCGGGGGAATGAAGACAATGGGGGCGCGCAGTTTAACAGCCCCGGCCTGAACAGGCCGGGGGTTATTTCGAGGCTAGCGGTTCAGGCGTTGATCAGCCGCGGTGACGACCGCGGAAGTAGTTGATCAGGCCCTGGGTCGAAGCATCTTCGGCCGAAGTTTCTTCGGCGCCGGTCAAGCGGTTGTAGACGCCTTTGCCCAGTTCCTTGCCCAGCTCGACACCCCATTGGTCGAAGGCGTTGATGCCCCAGATGACGCTCTGGACGAATACCTTGTGTTCGTACATGGCGACCAGCGCGCCCAAGCGGCGCGGGCTGATGCGTTCGACCACGATCGTGTTGCTCGGACGGTTGCCCGGGATCACCTTGTGAGGCGCCAGTTTCTGCACGTCGGCCTCAGGGATGCCCTTATCGCGCAGCTCCGCTTCGGCTTCGGCGCGTGTCTTGCCGAGCATCAGCGCCTGGCTCTGGGACAGGCAGTTGGCATACAGCCACTGGTGGTGGTCGGAGACCGGGTTGAAACTGACGATCGGCACGATGAAGTCGGCCGGGATCAGTTGGGTGCCCTGGTGCAGCAACTGGTGATAAGCATGCTGGCCGTTGCAACCCACGCCACCCCAGATGACTGGGCCGGTATCGGTGGCGACCGGCGTGCCGTCCTGGCGCACGCTCTTGCCGTTGGACTCCATGTCCAGCTGCTGCAAATGCTTGGTGATGTTACGCAGGTAATGGTCGTACGGCAGGATCGCATGGCTCTGCGAACCCCAGAAATTGCCGTACCACACGCCCAGCAGGCCCAGCAGCACCGGCATGTTGTCTTCGAATGGCGCGTTCTGGAAATGCTGGTCCATGGTGTAGGCACCGGACAGCAGCTCCTTGAAGTTGGACATGCCGATCGCCAGGGCGATCGGCAAGCCGATTGCGGACCACAGCGAGTAACGACCACCGACCCAGTCCCACATCGGGAAGATGTTTTCTTCGCGAATGCCGAACGCGACGGCCGCTGCGTTGTTGCTCGACACCGCGATAAAGTGGCGGTACAGCTCGGCTTCCGAGCCACCCTGGGCCAGGTACCAGGCGCGGGCGGCCTGGGCGTTTTTCAGGGTTTCGAGGGTGTTGAAGGATTTCGACGAGACGATAAACAGCGTGGTCTCGGCGCGCAGCTTCATGGTCAGTTCGTGGAACTCGCTGCCGTCGATGTTCGCCAGGTAATGGCAGCGTACGCCCTTATGGGCGTAGGACAGCAGCGCTTCGGAGACCAGCTCCGGGCCGAGGAACGAACCACCGATGCCGATGTTCACCACGTCGGTGATCGGCTTCTCGGTGTAGCCACGCCACAGGCCGTCGTGGATACGGCCGACCAGGTCAGTGATCTGGTTCAGCACCTTGTGCACGTCGGGCATGATGTTCACGCCGTTGACCGACAACTTGTCGCCCACCGGGCGGCGCAGGGCGGTGTGCAGCGCCGGACGGCCTTCGGAGGAGTTGACCGGCTCGCCGGCATACAGCGCGTTGATCGCGTCTTTAAGGCCGACTTCGTTGGCCAGGCCCACCAGCAGGTCGCGGGTTTCGCGGGTGATCAGGTTTTTCGAGTAATCGAGGAAAAGCCCGCAGCTGCTCAGGGTGAATTCGGAGAAACGCTGGGGGTCGGCATTAAAGGCCTCGCGCATGCTGAAATCCTGCATGGCTTGGCGATGTTGATCGAGCGCGTGCCAGGCGGGCAGCGCGGTAACGTCATGAGGGGTGCGGTAGTACGCCATCGCTGCGGGTTTCCTTTTATTACGGGGACTGCCTTTAGGACACTTCAAAGCCCGAAACCTCCAGTCTTTTAAAACGCGAGGGGTTTCGGACAGCGCTAACCAGGAGCGCAGGGCGATTACATTAAACCTAGCGTGTCGATATGTCTTGGCTTTGTCTGCGCTGATGCCGGTACTTTTTTATACCGGCATAGCGATGAAGGCAATCGGCGGGGTGTCGAGCAGGGTCAGTTGAGGTTCAGGTGCAGGTTGTCGATCAGGCGTGTCGTGCCCAGATAGGCCGCTACCAGGATCACGATGTCCCGGTCTTCGGGCGTGGCCGGACGCAAGTGCACGCCTTGACGCACTTCCAGGTAGTCCATGCGCAAGCCGGCGGCTTCGATCTGCCGGATGTGCTCGGCGCGCAGTGTGGCGAAATCCCGCTCACCGCTCTTGATGGCGTTGGCCATCTGGCTGAGGCTGCGGTACAGCACGGGGGCAATTGCGCGTTGCTCCTGGGTGAGATAACCGTTGCGCGATGACAGCGCCAGGCCATCGGCGGCACGTACGGTCGGCTCGCCGATGATCTGGATCGGCATGTTCAGGTCATGCACCATGGCGCGGATCACCGCCAGTTGCTGGTAGTCCTTCTGGCCAAATACGGCCATATCCGGCTGGACCATGTTGAACAGCTTGCTGACCACCGTGGCGACGCCTTCGAAATGCCCTGGGCGGCTGGCCCCGCACAGGCCTTCGGACAACTGGGGGACGCTGACGCGGGTCTGGCCGGCCATGCCGTCGGGGTAAATCTCCTCGACCGTGGGCGCGAAGAGCAGGTTGCAGCCGGCTTGCAGCAGCATTTCCTGGTCGGCGGCCAGGGTGCGCGGGTATTTGTCCAGGTCTTCGCCGGCGCCGAATTGCAACGGGTTGACGAAAATGCTCGCCACGACGAAGTCCGATTGCTGCGCGGCCTTGCTCACCAGGGTGGCGTGGCCACTGTGCAGGTTGCCCATGGTCGGCACGAAGCCGATGCGCTTGCCGGCACTGCGCGCGTGGGTCACGGCGGCGCGCAGTTCACGTAGGGTTTTAACGGTGTTCATGCAGAAAATCCGTGTTCGGTGCCGGGAAAGGTCACGGCTTTGACTTCGCTGACGTAAGCGCTCAGTGCGGCGTGAATGCTGGGCTGGCCGGCCATGAAGTTCTTCACGAACTTGGGCACGTGGCCGCTGATCGACAAGCCGAGCATATCGTGCAGCACCAGCACCTGGCCGTCGGTGGCGGCGCCGGCACCGATGCCGATCACCGGTACCTTGACGGCCTGGGTGATTTCGGCGGCCAGTTCACTGGGCACGCACTCCAGCAGAATCATCGCGGCGCCGGCTTGTTCCAGGGCGATGGCATCGGCACGCATCTGGCGTGCCTGGGCTTCATTGCGGCCCTGTACCTTGTAGCCGCCGAGCAGGTTGACCGACTGCGGCGTCAGGCCCATGTGCGCGCATACCGGGACGCCGCGCTCAGCCAGCAGTCGGATCGACTCGGCGAGCCATACGGCGCCTTCGACCTTGATCATGTGCGCACCCGCCTGCATCAGTTTGCCGGCGTTCTGGAAGGTCTGTTCGAGGGTGGCATACCCCATGAACGGCAGGTCGGCGATGATAAACGCACCGTCATTGCCACGCTTGACGCTGGCGGTGTGGTACGCGAGTTCGTCGGTGGTGACGGGGAGTGTGCTGTCATTCCCTTGAAGTACCATGCCCAGGGAGTCGCCTACCAGCAACACCTCGACCCCGGCCTGACAGCTGGCGTGGGCGAAGGTAGCGTCGTAGCAGGTCAGCATGGTGATTTTTTCACCTTTGAGCTTGAGGCTCTGCAAGGTGGTCAGGGTAATGTCTGGCATGAAAAGGGTCCTCGTTCAGGCGCTTGGAAACAGCGAGTAACGCGCGTGAGTCTTCGTTTATACAGGCGCACTGTCTTGAGAGCAGTGCTTATAAGGCCTGGATTGCGCCCTTCAGCGCCGGGCTGGCGGCAGCGGGACGCCTATAGTCGTGAGGAGGACACGGGAAGTCAATTGGATGTGTTACCGCATTGTTACGATGACGGTGTTACCGCTGTTACTGACGCGATTGTAGGAGCGAGCTTGCTCGCGAAGAACGCTTAGGCACCGCGTTTAATCAGGCTGTGCGCGTTATCGTTGACGATTTTCGCGAGCAAGCTCGCTCCTACAGAGGTAAGCGTTCCAGGCCGACAAACGGGCAGTCCGCCAGTAAGTCGCGCAGGGTTGGGCCATCAGGTAATGACAGGTTCGCAGGTGCCAGTTCGACCAGCGGATAAAGCACAAACGCCCGCAGGTGCATCTGGTAATGCGGCACCTTGAGGCGCGGCTCGTCGATCAGGCGGTCACCGAACAGCAGGATATCCAGGTCCAGCGTGCGTGGGCCCCAACGCTCAAGGCGTTCGCGACCCTGGTCGTTTTCGATGCTTTGCAGCGCGTCGAGCAGGTCGAGTGGCGCAAGGTCGCTGTCCAGGGCTGCCACCGCATTGGTATAGCGCGGTTGGCCCGGGAGCAGGGAGTCACTTTGATAGAAGGCGGATACACCGGCGAGGGTGGTGCCGGGCAATTGCGCCAAGGCGTCGATCGCGCTGCGCAATTGCTGTTGCGGGGCAGCCAGGTTGCTGCCCATGCCAATGTAGATACGTTCCACGTTTATTCGCCTGTTGCGCCTGAGGCATCGGCGGCGCTGCGTTTGCGCTTGCTGGAGCTGCGGCGGCGCTTTTTCGGCCCTTCGCCGGTGCTGTCGCCTTTGCTGCCGAGTTCACGAATCATCTCGCGGCGCTGGCTGTCATTGGCGTCCTGGTAGTCGGTCCACCATTCACCCAGGCCGTCGGTCTGCTCGCCGGCGCTTTCGCGCAGCAACAGGAAGTCGTAGCCGGCGCGAAAGCGTGGGTTGTCCAGCAACAGGTCGGCGCGTTTGCCGCTGCGGCGCGGCAGGCGCTCCTGCATGTCCCAGATCTCGCGGATCGGCAGGGTGAAGCGCTTCGGAATGGCGATGCGCTGGCACTGTTCGCTGATCAACTCGTGGGCGGCTTCCTGCATGGCAGGGATCGGCGGCATGCCGCGGTCCTGCAAGCGCAGTACACGCTTGGGCAGGGCCGGCCACAACAGCGCGGCAAACAGGAAGGCCGGAGTGACCGGCTTGTTCTGTTTGATGCGCAAATCGGTGCTGATCAAGGCTTCGCTGATCAGGGTGTGGGTGTACGTCGGGTTGTGCTCCAGGGCCTCGGCGCTGGCCGGGAACAGTGGATCGAACAACTGCAAGTCGACGAGCATCTCGAAGGTGTCGGCCGCATAGCCCGAGAGGAACAGCTTGAGCACTTCTTCGAACAGGCGTGCCGACGGAATCTCCCGCAGCATCGGTGCCAGTTCGCGAATCGGTGCGGCCGTGTGTTTCTCGATGCCGAAGTTCAGCTTGGCGGCGAACCGCACCGCACGCAGCATGCGCACCGGGTCTTCCTGGTAGCGCTGCGTCGGCTCGCCGATCAGGCGGATCAGGTTGTTGCGGATGTCGTGTACGCCGTTGGCGTAATCGAGGATGCGCTCGCTGACCGGATCGTAATACAGGGCATTGATGGTGAAGTCGCGGCGTTGCGCGTCTTCTTCCAGGGTGCCGTAGACATTGTCACGCAGGATGCGTCCGCTCTCGTTGCGGGAAGACTGATTGGTGTCTTCCTCTTCATCGTTTTGCGGATGGCCGGCGCGGAACGTCGCGACTTCGATGATTTCGCGACCGAAGTGGATATGCACCAGCTTGAAGCGGCGCCCGATGATCCGCGCATTGCGAAACTCGGCACGTACCTGTTCAGGCGTGGCGCTGGTGGCGACGTCGAAATCCTTCGGCGTGATATTGAGCAGCATGTCGCGTACGCAACCGCCCACCAGGTAGGCCTGGTAGCCGGCGTTCTGCAAACGTTCGACGATGTTCACTGCGTAACGGCTGAATTGAGCGCGCTGCAATGAATGCTGATTGCTGTTAAGCACTTCAGGCGTGCTGCGAATGTGTTGCGTACGACGCAAGGGGGAACGGAATGACTGGAACAACTTCTTCAGCATGGGATGCACTGTTTGAAGGAATGTTCGGCCATAACGAAGAATGACCGCATGATGGGCCGGGATTCTAGCATTTAGTCAGGGGATGGTGTAGGAACAAGCTGCGGGCGTTGCGCCAAAAGCGTTTGAGGGGCAATCCAGGGGCAATCTGTCGGAAACTACAAGGGGAGCCGAAGCTCCCCCAGAAGTAGTTGCGTGCTCTATTTTTATTATTGGTTTCGGGCTTCTTGTTTTTGTTGATCGCCCTCGTCATGAAGCTTCACCTTCATGACACTCCCAATCGGGAGCAAGAGCAAACGGATTGCTTTGGTCGCTGTGTTGCTGATCTACGATCCAACCAGTTCAGGCTCTGCCTTAGGGCAGTTTTTGTTGTTCTCGGCCTGGTTGCGGGGCAAGCCCCAAATGCAACGCCTCTCCAAAAGAATCAGTTAGCTGCGCCTCCGCCGTGTTGTTTTTGTTATGCGTGAGTCGATTCGTCTTATTTTTATTGTCTTGTACAAAGCTTTTTATTGTTTTTGTACTAAGCATATAGCAGGGTGCGTGCCAACTTTAGCGTTGCCCAGCAAAACCGGGGGTTTGAGGCTGATTCGGGTTTTTGAGGGAGCAAAAAAAGCCGGGGCTTCGTTACCGTAAGCCCCGGCTTTTGTTACGCGAAATATCCGCGGTAACAGTTTTTTCACATCTGCACGTGTTACCTGTGGCGCGGCCCCTCAACTTTCGCTGGCGACGCCGGTCTTGCGCCGTGGAATGCCCAGGCGCTGGCGACGTTCCCACAGGCACTTGCGGCTCACGCCCAGCTTGCGTGCCAGTTCGGTCTCGGTCATGTGGTCCTGGTGCTCGAGGACGAAGTGCTGGAAATAGTCTTCCAGGGACAAATCTTCCGTCGGCTCGTGGCTGGTATTGCTGCCCGCGCCCTGTTGCGGCGCCAGGCCGATGAAGTCGTCGTCGTCCAGATCGCTGAGTTCGATATCGATGCCCAGCAGCTCGGCGGATATTTCCGGGCTTTCCGACAGGATGACCGCACGCTCGACGGCGTTTTCCAGTTCGCGCACGTTGCCCGGCCATGAGTAATGCCGGATCACCTGCTCCGCGTCGGGCGCAAATTTCAGGTCGGTGCGGTTGATGCGCGCGCTCTGGCGCAGCAGAAACGCCTGGGCGATTTCGTTGACATCTGCGCCCCGCTCACGCAGTGCCGGTAGCTTGAGCGCAATCACGTGCAAGCGGTAATACAAGTCTTCGCGAAATTGGCCGATCTTGGCCAGGCTCTTGAGGTCACGGTGCGTCGCGGCGATCAGGCGTACATCGACCTTTTGCGATTGCACCGACCCGACCCGGCGAATCTCGCCTTCCTGCAACACACGCAGCAAGCGTGCCTGTGCTTCCAGGGGCAGTTCGCCGATCTCGTCGAGGAACAGCGTGCCGCCGTCGGCCGCTTCGACCAGGCCCGCGCGCCCGGCGCTGGCACCGGTGAACGCGCCTTTTTCGTGGCCGAACAATTCGGACTCGATCAAGGATTCGGGGATTGCCGCGCAGTTCACCGAAATCATCGGAGCCTTGGCTCGCTTGGACAGGTTATGCAGGGCGCGGGCCACCAGTTCCTTGCCGGTGCCCGACTCACCCTGGATCAATACATTGGAGTCGGTCGGCGCGACCTTGCGGATCTTACTGTAAAGGTCCTGCATGGGCGGGCAGGAACCAATGATGCCGATCTCGCCGTTGCTGTTGTCGACGCCCGGTTTGTCGGCAGCCTTGCCTGCCGGACGTTGTTCGACCGGCGCACTGCCGGCCGACTGACGGTCACGCAGGATGCGGGCCACTGCCTGAAGCATCTCGTCGTGGTCAAAAGGCTTGGCGATGTAGTCCACCGCGCCCATCTTCATCGAGTCCACCGCCGAGCGCAGGCTGGCGTAGCTGGTCATGATCAGCACCGGCGTGCCCTGGCCCAGCTTGATCAATTCGGTACCCGGTGCGCCCGGCAGGCGCAGGTCGCTGACGATCAGGTCGAACGTGGGAATGCTGAACCGCTCCTGGGCTTCCTGCACCGAGCCGGCTTCGCTGACCTGGTACTGATTACGTTCAAGCAGGCGACGCAAGGCAGAGCGGATAATGGTTTCGTCTTCGACGATCAAAATGTGCGGCATTGATTCAATTCTCTCGACGGTCTCAGTTCACAGCGGACGTCGCTTCGACATGACGCGGCAAGGTCACCCGAATACGGGTGCCGCGTTGGCTTTCGGTGTCAGCCGGGCTGTCGATGGTGATTTGTCCATAATGCTCTTCAACGATGGAATAGACCAGTGCAAGGCCCAGACCGGTACCTTCACCCGGGTCCTTGGTGGTGAAGAAAGGTTCGAACAATCGGTCCATGATGTTCTGTGGAATGCCGCTGCCTTCGTCTTCCACGATCAGGTCGACCGTGTGCTCGAAAGCCTCGCTCTTGACGCGTACCGCACTGTGCGGCGGGGAGGCGTCGCGAGCGTTGGACAGCAGGTTGATCAGGACCTGGGCCAGGCGTTGCGAGTCGCCATCGACCCAATGGTCCGGATCGCACAAGTTAAAGAACTGTACTTCGAAATTGCGCCGGTTCAAGGCCAGCAGCCCAATGGCGTCCTGCGCCACTTCGGCCAGGCACACCGCTTCGTCCTGATTCTGGTGGGCGCCGGAGTGGGCAAAGCTCATCAGTGACTGCACGATGCGCGACACGCGCTTGGTCTGCTCGAGGATTTGCCCGCTGATCTCGGTGATTTCACCGTCTTCCTCGCGCTCTTCGCGCAGGTTCTGCGCCAGGCAGGCGATGCCGGTGATCGGGTTGCCGATCTCGTGAGCCACGCCGGCGGCCAGGCGACCGATGCTGGCCAGGCGCTCGGAGTGCACCAGCTTGTCTTCGAGCATCTGCGTGTCGGTGAGGTCTTCGACCAGTAACACCAGGCCGCTGTTACCGGGGGCCAGGGGCTCGTCAATGGCGGCCTTGTGCAAGTTCAGCCAGCGGGTCTGGCCGTCGAGCGCCAGGTGCTGTTTGTGCAAATGCTCGTCGGGCAGGTTGATAAAACCCTGCAACAATTCTTTCCAGGGGTCGCCCAGGGTATTGAGGCGAGAGCCGACCACGCGTTGCGCGGCGATACCGGTGAGCTCTTCCATGGCCTTGTTCCACATCAGGATTTCCTGGTCCTTGGCCAGGGAACACACGCCCATCGGCAGTTCCTGCAGGGTCTGGCGGTGATAACGGCGCAGGGCATCGAGCTCGGCGGCCAGGCCGGTGAGGCGCGAGTGGTAGTCCTCGAGCCGGCTTTCGATGAAGTGGATGTCTTCGGTCACGTAGTTCTCGCCGCCCGCCTTATAGGGCAGGAAGGTTTCCACCATGTCCTGGGACACGCTGGGGCCCATCAACCCCGACAGGTTGGCTTCGATACGGTCACGCAAACGCCGC
This sequence comes from Pseudomonas sp. 24 E 13, assembly GCF_900004715.1. Taxonomy (NCBI): domain Bacteria; kingdom Pseudomonadati; phylum Pseudomonadota; class Gammaproteobacteria; order Pseudomonadales; family Pseudomonadaceae; genus Pseudomonas; species Pseudomonas sp. 24 E 13. The sequence continues at coordinate 30,414 of NZ_CVTO01000136.1, read as the reverse complement.
AGGGCATAGGGGCGGCGCTCGTCGAACGGCAGGTACAAATCGCGCAAGGCCTGCTCGACTTCCTTTTGCGCGGCCTTGGCGCCGAGTGGCTTGGCCAGTTGCGTAGCGAATTCCTGGGGCGAGGCCGCATGCAGCTCGCGGCGTTGCGGGCGGCGCACGTTGTCCACCGCGCAGGCTTCGGCGGCGCTGATTTCTTCGGGGCTGGCATTGGTGAACAACGAGATCAGCGTGAACATCAGCACGTTGGCGGCCAGCGAGGCGATTGCGGCCATGTGCCAGCTGGTGTCGTCCAGCACGTAAATCATGTTCAGCAAGGGGATATAGAACCCCTGCAGGTTGCCGACCAGCGGTAGCAGCATGGTGACCAGCCACACCAGGATGCCCGCCAGCAACCCGGCGATGAAGCCTCGGCGGTTGGCGGTGGGCCAGTACAGCACCGACAGCACGCCCGGCAGGAACTGCAAGGTGGCGACAAAGGCCACGATGCCGAGGTTGGCCAGGTCCTGTCCGGCGCCCAGCAGCAGGTAAAAGGCGTAGCCGGCCATGATGATCGCGACGATCAGCGCGCGACGCGTCCATTTCAGCCAGCGGTAGATATTGCCTTCGGCCGGTGGCTGGTACAGCGGCAGCACCAGGTGGTTAAGCGCCATGCCGGAGAGGGCCAGCGTGGTGACAATGATCAGGCCGCTGGCCGCGGACAAACCGCCGACGTACGCCAGCAGCGCCAGGGCCGGGCTTTTGGCCGCGATACCGATGCCGAGGGTGAAATACTCGGGGTTGGTGGTGGCCCCCAGTTTCAGGCCGGCCCAGAGGATCAGCGGCACCGCCAGGCTCATCAACAGCAGGAACAGGGGCAAACCCCAGCTGGCGCTGACCAGCGAGCGTGGATTGAGGTTTTCGGTGAAGGTCATGTGGTACATGTGCGGCATCACGATCGCCGACGCGAAGAACACCAGCAACAGCGTTCGCCACGGGCCCTCCTGCAGCGGCGTGTGCAACGCGGCAAGGGCCGTCTGGTTTTGCAGCAACCACAATTCCAACTGTTGCGGGCCGTCGAACACGCCGTAAAGCGCGTAAAGGCCGACACCGCCGATGGCAATCAACTTGATGACCGACTCGAAGGCAATCGCGAACACCAGGCCCTGGTGTTTTTCGCGGGTGGCGATATGGCGTGAGCCGAAGAAAATCGTGAACAGGCTGATCAAGGCGCAGAAGGCCAGGGCAACACGATGTTGCACGGGCTCGCGGGTCAGGATGCTGATGGAGTCGGCCACCGCCTGGATCTGCAGGGCCAGCAACGGCAGCACGCCGATCAACATGAAGATCGTGGTAAGCGCACCGGCCCAGGTGCTGCGAAAGCGAAAGGCAAACAGGTCCGCCAGGGAGGACAACTGATAGGTACGGGTGATTTTCAGGATCGGGTACAGCAGCACTGGTGCCAGCAGGAACGCACCGGACACCCCGAGGTAGCTGGAAAGGAACCCGTAGCCGTATTGATAGGCCAGGCCTACCGTACCGTAGAACGCCCAGGCGCTGGCGTACACGCCCAGGGACAAGGTGTAGGTCAACGGATGGCGAATGATCGCCCGCGGAATCATTCCGCGCTCACTGATCCAGGCGACGCCGAACAACGCCGCCAGGTAGGCGGCGCTGATCAGCAGCATCTGGGTGAGGCTAAAGCTCATCGGCATCTTTTTGGCTCTGCAGGATGAAAGTCACGACGATCAGGATCAGCCACAGCAGATAAGGCCGGTACCAGGCGCCCGTGGCGTCGATCCACCAGTCCATGATGGCGGGGGAAAACAGGTAGATCCCGACGACCAGCAGCAGGACCAATCGATAGATGTACATGTTGGCCTCTGATTAAAAAACTGCCGCGATGGTAACGGATGCCCGGCAAGCTGCAAGCGCCTTCAGCGCAATTGCGCTTCGGCCAGCGTGAGTGTGCGCGGGATCAGTGTGGCATCCCACTGCTGGATGCCCCAATCCAGCAATTCCCTGGGGCTCGCGTAAAGCAGTTCATCGCCGGCCGGCTGACCGAGGGCGCGCAGTGCTCTGAGCAGCAACGGCGCGGCCTGGTCTGCGGTCAGCGGTGGCGAACGGTACGACTTGCCCAGTTTGTTACCGTCCGGCTGGACGATCAGCGGCACATGCAGGTAGCGCGGCTGGCGCAGGCCGAGCAGTTCCTGCAGGTAAAGCTGGCGCGGCGTGGAGTCGAGCAGGTCGGCGCCGCGCACGATGTCGGTAACGCCTTGCCAGGCGTCATCCAGGACCACGGCCAATTGGTAGGCGTACAGGCCGTCGCGGCGGCGGATGATGAAGTCGCCCGCATCGCGCCCCAGGTGCTGTCGGAATGGGCCCTGTACCCGGTCGGTAAAATGATATTCAAGCTCGGGTACGCGCAGACGGATAGCGGCATCTTGCTGGTCGTGGCCGGCGTTGCGGCAAAGTCCGGGGTAAATCCCGTTGTAGGGCTCCAGCTGTTTGCGCGAGCAGGTGCAGGCGTAGGCCAGGCCGTGGTTGAACAAATCGTTCAGTACCTTGGCGTAGGCCTCGTGCCGCTCGCTTTGCCGGAGCAGTTCGCCGTCCCACTCAAAGCCGTAGCGCTCAAGGGCATGCAGAATTGCCGCCTGGGCGCCGGGTTCTTCCCGGGGCGGATCGAGGTCTTCCATGCGCATCAGCCAGCGCCCCTGGTTGGCGCGGGCGTCGAGGTAGGAGGCGAGGGCGGCGACCAGGGAGCCGAAGTGCAAATGGCCGCTGGGCGTGGGGGCGAAACGCCCGATGTAGGTAGAGGCAGTCATGGGCCGGATACTACTGGAAAATCGGTAAACGCCAGACACAAAAATGGGGCGTTCGCACGCCCCATTCCTTCAGCTCGGCAGGTATTACTTGCCGACCTGTTTTTCCTTGATTTCGGCCAAGGTCTTGCAGTCTACACAGAGGTCCGCGGTCGGGCGGGCTTCCAGGCGACGAATACCAATCTCGACGCCGCAGGATTCGCACCAGCCGTATTCTTCGTCTTTGATCAGTTGCAGGGTCTTGTCGATCTTCTTGATCAACTTGCGCTCGCGATCACGGGCGCGCAGTTCGAGGGCGAACTCTTCTTCCTGGCTCGCACGGTCGGCCGGGTCAGGGAAGTTGGCTGCTTCGTCCTTCATGTGGTCAACGGTACGGTCAACCTCCTGCATCAAGTCCTGTTTCCACTTGTTCAGGATCTTGGTGAAGTGCAAGCGCATGGGCTCGCCCATGTACTCCTCACCTTTCTTCTCTACGTAAGGTTCGAAGCCGCTGATGCTTTGCTTTTCTTGGGTGGACATGAATAGACCGCCTCTCACTCTTCTAATCCATTGCGCAGGATTGCAACGTCACCGACACCTGCCGGCCCTGCGGCTGCAAGCGGGCGAACTTACCAGATAGATTCGGGGTGCGCCACTCCCGGTTGTCGAGCCTGTCGCGCCGGGGTTGCAAACTGCAGGGCCCCGTCGTGGCTGGGTATGTCTTGTCTCGAATGTTGATTTTAGTCGTTTTGCCGGCGCTTGCCCGTACCGTCAAGTCGGTAGGGCAGGCAATAGAGCATGTTTTAACGCCAGGGTTCGGTAGAATCCGGATTTTGTCCTCACCGTCTAAGGAAGGCTAATGGCTCAGCCCTACAGTGCGCGCAGTCGCGCCATCGAACCTTTTCATGTCATGGCGTTACTGGCGCGGGCCAATGAGCTGCAATCAGCCGGCCGCGACGTGATCCATCTGGAAATCGGCGAGCCGGACTTCACCACCGCCGAACCGATTATCCAGGCTGGCCAGGCGGCCCTGGCCAACGGCAAGACGCGCTACACCGCCGCCCGTGGGCTGCCCGAGTTGCGTGACGCGATCAGCGGTTTCTACCAGCAGCGCTATGGGTTGAACATTGATCCGCAGCGCATTCTGATCACGCCCGGTGGCTCCGGCGCGTTGTTACTCGCCACCAGCCTGCTGGTGGATCCGGGCAAGCACTGGCTGTTGGCGGATCCAGGCTACCCCTGCAACCGGCATTTTTTGCGCCTGGTGGAGGGCGCGGCGCAGTTGGTGCCGGTGGGGCCACAGGTGCGTTACCAATTGACCGCCGACCTGGTGGCCGAACACTGGAACCAGGACAGCGTGGGCGCGCTGGTTGCCTCCCCGGCCAATCCTACCGGGACCATGCTGACTCGGGACGAACTGGCCGGGCTGTCGAGTGCCGTCAAGGCGCGTGACGGCCACTTGGTGGTGGACGAGATCTATCACGGCCTCACCTACGGCGCAGACGCCGCGAGCGTGCTGGAAGTCGATGACGATGCATTCGTCCTGAATAGTTTTTCGAAGTATTTCGGCATGACCGGCTGGCGCCTGGGCTGGCTGGTGGCGCCCCCTGAAGCAGTGGGTGAATTGGAGAAGCTGGCGCAGAACCTCTACATCAGTGCGCCGAGCATGGCCCAGCATGCAGCCCTGGCCTGCTTCACCGCGCAAACCCTGAGCATTCTGGAAGAGCGTCGCGCCGAATTCGGCCGACGTCGTGACTTCCTGCTGCCGGCCCTGCGCGAGTTGGGCTTCAGGATCGCGGTGGAACCGGAAGGAGCGTTCTATCTTTATGCCGATATCAGCGCGTTCGGCGGTGATGCCTTCGCGTTCTGCCGGCATTTCCTGGAAACAGAATATGTGGCCTTTACCCCCGGGCTGGATTTCGGGCGTTATCAGGCGGGTCATCATGTGCGCTTTGCCTACACGCAAAACCTTGATCGACTACAAGAAGCGGTGGAGCGGATTGCCCGTGGCCTGCGGAGCTGGCAAGGCTGATGCGTTTTCATCCTCCCCTCGAAGAAGGGCGGCTGATCCGCCGCTACAAGCGCTTTCTCACCGATATCGAGACGCTTACCGGCGAGTTGCTCACCATTCACTGCCCGAACACCGGTTCGATGCTTAACTGCATGGTCGAAGGTGGCCAGGTCTGGTTCAGCCGTTCCGCCGACCCCAAGCGCAAGTTGCCAGGCACCTGGGAAATCGCCGAAACGCCTCAGGGGCGGCTGGCATGCGTGAATACGGCACGCGCCAATCAGTTGGTCGAGGAAGCACTGCGCGCCGGCGTCATCACTGAGCTCAACGGGTTCACTGCGTTGAAGCGAGAAGTGCCCTACGGTCAGGAAAAGAGCCGGATCGATTTTCGCCTGGAATACCCCCAGGGGGCCGCGTTTGTCGAGGTTAAAAGTGTCACCTTGGGCTTTGATGGCAGCTCAGTGGCGGCATTCCCTGATGCGGTGACCCAGCGCGGCGCCAAGCACTTGCGGGAGCTGGCTTACCTGGCGCGTGAAGGTGTGCGGGCGGTGCAGTTGTATTGCGTGTGTCTATCGGGTGTTGATGCGGTGCGGCCCGCCGAGGAAATCGACGCTGGCTATGCCGCCGCATTGCGTGAGGCCAAGGCTGCCGGCGTTGAAGTTTTAGCTTACGGTGTGCGGGTCACGCACGAAGAAATCCGCATTGAGCGGCCGATCCAGATCGTTCTGGGTAATTGAACGTCGTTGCGGACTTCCTGCTTATCATCATCACAGACGGCAAAGCCTGGTCACGCATCGACCAGGCCACGCCCAATCTACTTGTTTAAGGTGGCGGCCCAACGGATCGAATTAAGAATGGAGGTCTGAAGTGGGGTTGAAGGCGCCCACCCCAACAACTCACGGGCCAGCTTACTCGATGCATAACCGCCAATAATGTCGCCCGGGCGACGCCCAGCCCTGTTTACGACCAATTCAGATTTAGTGGCACTCATGAATGCCAGCACAAACTCCTCTACAGTAACGCCTCGCTCGGAACCCAGGTTGATGACAGGCATTCCAAACCGGTTCAGCGGTACCGATAAACTATTGTTGTTAAAGGCAAGCGCAGCCAGCACGTGTGCGGCCGCAAGGTCTGCCACGTCCACAAAGTCCCGGACCGTAGAACCATCCCGAGTATTCCAGTCAGTGCCGTTGATTTGAAATGGCTGCCTTGAAGCTGCGCATTGGATCAGCGAATTTAAAAGACTGCTTTTATTGTCCCCTCTGAAGCCCGTTCTGAATGAGTGATCACTGCCAATGGGGTTGAAATATCGGAAAGTAAGAAATTGAAAGTTCCTTACGTTAGAAATGTCTTTGAGTGCCAGCTCAAGAAAGTATTTGGATCTGGCATAGGGGCTCATTGGGACAGGATTTGAATGTTCGTCAAAACGATGTGCATTGTCTGCGCTGTAAAGAGCTGCGGTTCCGCTTAAAATTAACTTGTTGACGCCCAAATCAAGCAGATGGTTAACCATGTTTATTGACTTTGAAAAATTATTTTCATAATAAGTGTCTGGTCTTGTTATAGATTCGGCGACGTCAATTTTTGCTGCACAATGAACGACCAAGGAAAGGTCAGGATGAGCCTTTATAATCTGCGTGAGAAGTTGCCGGTCAGAAATATCACCTTGATAGTATGAAAACTTTCCAGCGGCTTCTTCTGCGCGGCAAGGTTGCTCATCAAGGATAACCGGATGATGCCCGGCGTCGGCCAGGGCCAAGCAAATTGTGCTGCCTATGTAGCCGGCGCCTCCAGTTATGAGGATTTTCATTTAATACTCCCGAATAAATCTAAGAACGTAGATGTCGCCGTTGCCAGCTGATCTTGCGGGCAAGCAAAATTAAATCTGATCCAACCGGGCGAACCAAACTCGTGACCGTCGGATACTGCGACGCCTGCTTGCAGAAGTTTGGCAAAGACATCCCCGTCGGCCGCCCTGGTATCAATCCATGCAAGGTAGGTTGCTTCTGAGGGGCTGTACTTAAGCGACGTATGACGAAGCGTAGTTTGGATGATGTTCTGATTGAGCTTCAACTGCTGCAGCAATAACTGGAGCCAGTTGGAGCAATTGAAGTAAGCACTTTCAAGCGCCACGAGCCCCAATGCGTTTATGCCGGTGGCGAAAAATGACTGGGTTTCTTTAAACTTCTCGCGAATCGTTGGGCATGGGATAACGGCATAGCCTATGGATATGCCAGCTAAATTAAAAGTCTTACTAGGCGATAGAAGCGTAATAGATTTGTTTTCCAGTCCGTTTATTGATCCCGCTGGAAAATGACGACAGTCACCGAGAATTATATCCGCGTGAGCCTCATCCGAAATAACGACTGTGTCAAGACCTTTGATATTGAATGCTAGCCTTTCAAGCTCTTCTCGGGTTGAAACAATTCCGGTCGGGTTAGTAGGGTTGCAGAGAATAATTGCAGATGGCCTGATCTCTCTAATTTGACCTAGATCGCTAGTCGTGAACGGCCTGCTATTCTCGGTCAGCTCTATTGCCCACTGTGTAAAATTAAATCCCTTGCTTAAATTAAGCAGCTTGCCGTAGTTAGGCGATTGCACAGCAATGGTCCCATGGGGGCAGGTGCTCTTGATAGAGGTTCGAACACCCGATATTGTATTAGGAACTATAACAATCCATTCTTCTCGTATGCTCCAGTTATACTGATCTATGCACCATTGTTGGATGGATTTGTAGACAGAGCGTGGAATGTTTGGATAGGAAAAATGCCCCTCTTCAATTCTTTCTCTTACGGCAGAAAGTATGGGGTCTGGCGTTGCAAAACCCATATCCGCTACCCAGTGAGGTTGTGCGCCAGGATATTTAGCTAGCGCCAGTGTATTTTTCGCTTGACGGGAGATCGGGCGTAATCCGGTCATTTGAATAATTCACTCATTGCGGTGAAATCCAATTCGTCATAGCCGATGCTTTGATCCGACTCTAAAATAGAAAGTAGACAGTGAGACAAGTCTAATTTGTAATCGCTAAATTCATCTAAGGCGTACTTTATGTCCTTTTTTGCATATTTTAACTTGCAATGTATATCCTGATGGTTTCGTGCCAGGCTTTGATTAAGCTTTTGTCGAGCAATTGAGCTCATCCAGAAGTCATCGTGTGAAGTGATTATAGTGGCAGCCAGTTCGTTCTGAGGCAGCGCCTCCAGTAGCCTTAGCATTTGACCTAAAAGCCCGAGCGCAGTCAGTCCCCACAGGTTATAGAATAATTTAAATTGAGTGGCTGCGCTGATATGTTCGAACGTATAGACTTTCGAAGAGGTCGTATTGAGGAATGGGTCATGCTGAGTATCTACGCTTTGCGAACAGGCGAAATATATCAGGCTCCCTTTCAGTGATCCTGTTTTGCTGCCAGTAAAAGGAGCCTCAATAAAATTCAGACGTTCGTCGTTAAACGAGTTTCCTATTTGCTTAATTGCCTCACAGGTAAGTGTCGAAAGTTCAATGAACACTGTTTGTAATGCATGGCTGGCGAGCGCGACTGCTAAAATATTGCTCCAGACGTGTGTAGAGATTTCTGCGTTGGGAAGGCAAGAAACAACGTAGTCATATTTCGACAGATTGATGGAGTTCAATTTTGTCTCTCTTCGAGAGTAATAGTCAACTTTCCAGCCTGCACTGCTGAGGCGTTCGGCCAGTGAAGTAGTAATCAATCCTTTTCCAACAAAAAGAATGTTACGCATAGTTGCAACCATTCAGCGTAAAAGATTCTGACAGCTTGCCGAGTTTATACGGCGTGATGGGTGATATTCCGAAATTTTCCAGAAAGGGAAGGTTGACCACTGCCGAGGTGCATCTCAATGTCGGCGAACATGTGTGATCTTGGATATCCAGTGTCGATAATCCTTTTACCTCTACATCAGGGGTGCGGTAGTTCCGGAATGTGAGGTGTGGAAGTAATAAAATATTTTCAGTCTCGTTGTCAGTGGAACTTAAGGTTATAGAGTTTTTCGTGCGGTCCCAATCAAATTGACTATGGTCGTTTTCCATTTCTACAGTGCCAATGTCTTTCATGTAGCCCAATAATGCTCCGCGCGCGATGGAGTGAGGGGCGTCGACGACGGCAAGTACCGGGAAATAGTAGCGAGCAGAGCGCCATGTAATGGCGACTTTTAATATGGCTTCATGACTTGTGATGAAGTCTTCATCGGTAAAGCAAGTTGAACGCATTTTTGAAATAGTCAGAAGGAAGGTATTGCTGATCGCAGCATCAGTAGGCAAAACACGCAGCACCTGCGAGAGGGCAGGCTTTGGCGACTTAAAAGAAAAGTTTGCTTCAAATTGAATGTGGAGATTTTCACATTGAAACTTCCAAGGGGCGATCATTATGTTTGCCTCTGAGTGGACTTTAGTTGAAATGACATCAATGTCTTTCTAGATGCGAGGCCTGGCATAGTCGAGTGAATTGGTCAAGCGTAGGTGATAGAGAACTCTAAAGAAAAGCAGAGCTACGACGCTGCATGTCGCGAAAGATAAAGGCGCTCCGCCAAACTCATACAGTAGAGGCCCTGCAAAGTAACCGATGGTGGCTCCTGCGAACGTATACAGTCCACGCGTGCCATTTGCTTTAGCGGTCAAGCCATGAGGAATCATGCGCTGAAACTGGTTATGAGACCTCAGGAACATAATTTGAAATGAGAATCCGATGATAAAGGAAAGCGTGTTTACAACCACGAACGACGATGTATAAATAAAAGCCGATTCAGCAACAGCTATGATAATGATGAGCAGTTCATATCGGTTGAAGCGATGACTGAAAAGACGCTCGAACATACTGTTGGCAATAATTAAGCCGATGACTTGCGAGAGCAAAATGGTTGAGTAAAGTTGAGTGGGGTTGATTGATATGCTTTGGCAGTATCTGAGTAGTATGCTTAGAAATAACCCTGACAATAGCATGCCTATGAAGATAAAATGGTGAGCCGACGTCATCGTGCGAACTGTGATGGGTGCGGATTTAATTGAGGTAGAGTGTTTTGAGTGACGCGCGACTGACGATGTACAACTGCTTAAAATAACGGAGCTTATGAGCAGGCAAAAGGCAAGGTACAGATAGTTGTCAGCCGTCGTCACGGCCAGGAGTAATGGTGCCAGTGCCATGGCCAGCGTTATGGATAACTGCATACGAGAATGCGCTTGGGATAATTTTAATTTATCTACTTCGAGGTTTATGGTTGAAAGTCGTTTAAAGTTTATTATGCGAAGAATAGCGCCGATGTTGAATGTCAACAGGCATCCCCAAATGAGTGCTTCGTTGCGGTTGAACAAGAAGAACGATACAGAGGCTATGAGCGTAAATAAGCCAATCAAGCAAAGAAAGCGTTTTTGACTAAAGGTGTCGATAGAGGGGGCAATCGCCACGCCTATAAAAACGGTAGACGCGGACATGGCACTTAGAAATAACGACATTTCTAACCCAGAAAGACCCAAATGGTTAACAATGAGCGGTATTGAGGCTTGGGTGAATCGCTCAGTGAGCGAAATTATGAAGCAAAGCAGTATGATGATTTGGTTTTTGGTACGCTTCACTGCCTTTCCTTTTGCTTGTGTCCGCCGCTGGGCTTTTCTAATAATGCGCAACAGTTATCGACCATTACAGCGATCCAGCTGGTCGGGAAATGCCAATGTCTAAAGAATGCGCGCGGTAAAGACACCACACCATTGTTGGAGTAAACTGGGATTTAATATAAAGTTCATCAAGTGCTTGATCAAATGTCGAGGTGCTTGTCAACGCCGAGGCTACCTCTCCTTTTTTGTAGAGTTGATAGGCGTGGATTTTTGATTGAGTGTATTTAACTTCTTTGTATGAGTCCAGATCGTCTATTAGTGAACAGGTCGACGGGTGGAGTGCAATCGAGTCATAAGATTTGTGCAATAAAGTCATGGGAAGTGTTTTGTCAAACCATACGCTTTGTAGTTCGAATGAATCCAAGTATTCGAAGTGAAAATCCACCCACGAAAATTGTTTGCCGTCGCGGTATTCTCTAAACCCCGCCGGCACTAATAATCTCGTCTTGAATTTTTTTGCATGTTCAATCGCTGCGTGAAAGGTCGGGTGTAAAGAGACAGTAGGCCCAATACTCGCAGCTTGTGTGTGTGAATCGGTTCCGATAGGGCCAAGGGTTGTTATTATATCGATCATTCATTTGACCCTTGAAATAAGCTTTCTGCTTTGCTTAATTTGTTGTTTTCCAGAAATACTGCTTCGATTATCTTGTCGGCATGCTGGTTTTCACTTGAGAAAAAGAGGGCTGTCGACTCAAGGAAACTCGCGCTTTCAGTTACGAGCCTGCGCTGTGTAATTAAGGTTTTTAGATGCTGTGCGACAGACTGCAACTGCTCGTCTGTCAGGTCTCGGTTGACAATGTGTTCGGCCAGTACAGTGCTTACTTCGGCAAAGTGGTGAGGTATCAATTCGTGTTCGAATACGAAACTTCGTCTTTCCGGGTGTTCAGATAGGTAAAGTAGTTTCAAACATGTGATACAGATTTTGCTATAAAGCCTGCGGGCGATGTGGGATGTTGAACTCGTCAATTGAGCATTGTAATAGGCCAGAGGCTGTGTCTGGTATGCCAGAAATTCATCTGCGCGGTGTCCACTGAAGTCAGGTTTTTGCAGGAGAAGACCATTGCCTCCGAACCACTCAAGGTCCATGGAAAGGATTGCGTTTGAAGGATGCTTTAAAGCTTCGCTGCTCATCAATATCAGCGGGCTGTACTCCGCGTATGCGTTTTTGCAACGCATGGTTTGCGCTATGTCTTTAGGATCTATGAAGCAGAGTACATCAATGTCCGATGTGTAATCATGTCGGGAGGTATTCTTTCGTGACTCACCTCTGGCTGATGATCCCGTTAGTGCGAGTGTATAAACGATATCCTTGTCTGTTAGACAAACTAAAAAATCTTCTTCGAGAAAATTCATGATTTGAAATCCGTTTCTATGAGCGTTCTTCGTGTTGTCACTTCAGGGGTCGATCGTTAGCCAAAAGCGCCGCTGGCCATGCTGTTAAACATGGCGTAGGCGGATTGCACTTCACTTAGATACTGTGTTTTCGGAGCGTCGAGTGGTGTAATATTCGTTGAAATAACGTCAATTTTATTTGTTTGCGGATTTTGTTGATAACTCACGGTCACCGAAATCGCGTAGTGCGTGCCACAGAGGCTGAAGCAGACATTCATATACTCTGGTGTCATGAGAGGCAATTGATTGAACAGCGAATACACGGCCAGCGCACAAACCCGTGCTTGACACGCGGCCGCGAATGCCGATTTCGGCAAGCTGTGAGCGTCTGCTGCGTCGCCAATAACATGAACGTTCGCAACCTTCAAAGACTCGAATGTCTGCGTATTTACCGGGCACCAACCGTTCTCGCCAGTCAGGCCATTTGCAGCGGTGAAAACGTCGGCTTTTTGTCTCGGAATAATATTGATGACATCGCCCTTGAAAGCGCCTGCCTGGCACACAAGTTCCCGCGTGTCCGGCCTCAACTCTGTAACCGTTCCGCCCTGTTGGGCGCCGATCCAGGTAATGATGCTTTCTGCGGTCCCGTATCCATACAACTGTTTCCAAGCCAATTCAAACTGGGCTTGCTTGGGGAACCGCTCTTTGGAGTCGAGGAAGATAATCTTTGAATTCGGCTTGTGCGCAATAAGGTATTCGGCGATCTGACTCACTCGCTCATACGGGCCCGGCGGACACCTGTATTCTGTGTTGGGAGCCGACATCAGAACCGTACCGCCGTCCGGCATTTCTTCGAGTTGTTTTTTCAGGGCACTCAACTGTTCTTTCCCTTTCCAGGCGTGTGGAAAGACATCGACGAGCTCTTTGCTATGACCCTTAATATGGTCAAAATCAAAGTCAATACCAGCAGCCACGATGCATCGATCGTAGCGGTGGGTGGTGTTTGGTGTTTTTACTACTTTTTGAGTAGCATCAATTGTCAGCGCACGCTCATGTACGACATTTATCCCTTCAGATACGAGCTTTTTATAGTCGAACGTCAAGGTCTCTTCATTACGTTTCCCTATCAGGCACTCCGCACTGAGTGGGCCCGAGAAGTATTCCGTATGCTCTTCAATTAATGTTATTAAAGCGTTGGGTATGAGGCGTTTTAGCGTGCGAGCGAATGTGGCACCTGCAAACCCCCCACCCACCACTACAACTTTATAAAGCTTTGCCTGCGACATCTTGATTGGAGGGCCTGCCGCTGCGTCTAACGCAGCTATTCCGGCGCCCGTAATCAACCATTTAAGGAGGGTTCTACGATCATCTATCATTGTATCTTCCGAATTCACACGTCCTGCCTGACGCCTTCTTGCGTGTGCCAAGCAATACACTAAAGATCCAGTCGGATTTAGTGTCTTTAACAGGCCTTGGCAGCAAACTCTCTATGAAGATGGAGCAAGAAAGGAGTTATTTAACTACGTCGGCAAAGTAAGATTGCGAGTTTTGAAGATATATTTTAGGAATGTTCAGGTCGCCGTACTTTTCTGAGTGCTTGCCTACATAAGCGCCCCGGTTTTCTTTTGGACCAAATGCTTGAAAAGTTTTTTCGTAGGCCGCTCTATCTTTGAGTATTGTGATATGAATTAACGGCTCACCTAATTTCGTAGGAATCAGGTTGATGGACTCAGTCGTTTTCTTGTCATTGCTGCCATGCGCTTTGAAGTTCGCCGCTTGCTCTTTAGTGAAAGATTCAAGAAATTCCTGCTCCATGCCTTTGGGGGGATTGAACACTATCACTACAGCTTTCTGCGGCGCTAAGGCAGCCTTGGCATCCTCTGCCATGGCTTGGGTAGCATTGATGCTCAGTGCGATTGATATCAGAGACAGCGCTATGCAGCGTTTCATGAAATTCCTTTTTCACTTTTCTGTGATTCGATGGTGGGTGCGTAACCCTATTAAAGTGTTAGCTATACGGGATTACACGAGTCATTAGTTAAAGCCACGGGATTCATAATCGGCAAGTCGTAAGATGTTTCAAAATATGTATTTGTACAAATTTGTTTTTATTGTACAGAGGGTGTGTGACTGTCAATGCGTATGGTTCGCTATTAGTGCAGTTGTAGATGATTTGTTTGTCGGTGGATGTCGCTCTTGACCTTTCGAGACTTCGCGCTATAAATTAATAAGCGGCTTGGTTGGTGCGCCCTGTTGTTGTAGTGCTGTGCTAATATTTAAAACTATGTCTTGTTCCAGGTGGGGTGTAATTACCTCGGCTCTTGTCTATGCGACTACTGCGTGGTTGTGGCGCCAGGAGCTGTAGATTTCGCTGTTTGTAGTATTAATGGTTTAATCAATATACAAGGGTGTGATGGAGTGGTATTGAATCGAGGATTGATGTTTATGCTGTTTTTTCTCTGGGCGACTATGGCCGCAGCGCAAGAGAACGTCATCGGAATCATGGCGAGCAATGGCTGCGTTAATTGTCATGGGTATGAGGGGCGAGGCGGGACTATTGGTACCATTCCTTCGTTACAAGGGCGCTCAAAGGAATTTCTCCGTACAGCGATGCTAGATTACAAGCACAATGTCTCGCGCGGTACGGTAATGAACCGAATCATGAAAGATGTGGATGACAGGAAGATTGAAGTGTTGGCAGAGTACTTCAGTGGCATAAAGTAAATGATCGCCCGTGGTCGGTAGCTTGTTTAATAATATCTGCTCACGCTACACCTGTACCCATAAGCCATTCTCATCTTCCGTGCTGGGCAATGTGATTAAACGTTGGCCAGCACAGGGACCGGAAACGCATTCGCCAGTTTCTATCAAAAATAGCGCACCGTGGGTTGCACACTGGATCAAGCTGGCGCTTTTGTCGAGAAATTGATCGGGTTCCCATTCCAGTGATACGCGACGATGTGGGCAGCGATTGACGTAAAAGTAGGCAGTACCCTCCCGGCGTACGCCAAACAGCTTTTGGCCATCAATTTCGAAACCGCGGCTGGCATTTTGCGCGAGCGCATCGGATGGGCAAACAAACTTCATATTTAGCCTCTTTTACTACCGGTCAGGCCTTACAGCTGCTCGTTGCGAAGGATGTCGCTTGACGTGAAAATGCAAACAATTATCAAATGCCGTTTCGCCCGTCAGCTGGTCGGGTGCTCATTACGATGCCGGGCAGGCTGTATCTGTCACATTGATGAGTGCATGAGCGGCTCTGCCTTGAAAGGAAACCCTGTTATGCGCCTGAGTGCCAGCGTTATTGCGCTTGTTGCCGGATTGCTGGTCAGCCAAGCGGTCCAAGCCTCGGAGCTGCCGCAACGCTGGGTCAGCGCCGGTGGCGCGTTATCGGAGTGGGTGACGGCATTGGGGGGCGAGTCGAAACTGGTCGGCGTGGACACGACAAGCCAGCATCCGGCGTCACTCAAGGCATTGCCAAGTATCGGTTATCAGCGCCAATTGTCGGCCGAAGGCATTCTCAGTCTGCGCCCGCAACTGCTGGTGGGTACCGAGGAAATGGGGCCACCACCGGTGCTGGCGCAAATCCGCAGCGCCGGGGTGCAGGTAGAAATGTTCTCGGCACAGCCGGATTTGGCCAGCCTGAAAACCAACCTGGCGCATTTGGGTAAGCTGCTGGACAGCGAGGCCAGGGCCAACCAATTGTTCAGCGGCTATGAGCAGGCCCTGGACCGACAGAAAGCCTGGGTGGCCAAGGCCCAGGTGACGCAAAAAGCACCGGGCGTGTTGATGTTGCTCGGGCACGCCGGCGGCAAGCCGTTGATCGCCGGTCAGGACACCGCTGCTGACTGGATAGTGCAGCAGGCCGGCGGCCATAACCTGGCGACTCACAGTGGTTACAAACTGTTCTCGGTGGAGTCGCTGGCCGGGTTGAGTCCCGATGTGCTGGTATTTGCTGATCGGGCACTCAGCGGTGAAGCGGCCCGTGTGGCGTTGTTCAAGGAAAATCCTATCCTCGCGTCCACGCCGGCGGCCAAGAGCGGTCGGGTGATTGAATTGGACCCGACGCTGCTGGTGGGCGGGCTCGGGCCACGCTTGCCGCAGAGCCTGGCGCAGTTGTCGGCCGGGTTTTACCCGTCCAGCGCGCAACCCGCCCCATGACAACATTGGTTAAACCGAAAACGCTGTTTATCGGGCTGGCGCTGTTGTCTCTGTTGGCGATCTGGCTCTCATTGGCCCTGGGCCCGGTCAGCCTGCCGTTGTTCGACACACTCAGGGCCGCATTGCGATTGATGGGGATGCCGATCAATGCCCAGGGGCTCGAACAGGCCGAGTTGATCCTGGGGCAGATTCGTTTGCCGCGCACGTTACTGGGCCTGGCCGTCGGGGGTGTGCTCGCATTGTCGGGCGTGGCGATGCAGGGGTTGTTTCGCAACCCGCTGGCCGATCCTGGCTTGGTGGGCGTGTCCAGTGGTGCGGCATTGGGGGCGGCGGTGGCCATTGTCGCAGGCTCGTTTTTTGGCGGGCTGCCGGACGCGGTCGGGCCGTATCTATTATCGATCTGCGCGTTTCTGGGCGGCCTGGGCGTCACCGCGCTGGTGTATCGATTGGGACGGCGCAACGGCCAGACCAACGTCGCGACGATGCTGCTTGCCGGCATTGCGCTGACGGCGCTTGCCGGTTCCACGGTGGGGCTGTTTACCTACCTGGCAGACGACGCCACCTTGCGTACCCTGACGTTCTGGAACCTGGGCAGCCTCAACGGTGCCAGCTATTCGCGATTATGGCCGTTGCTGCTGGTCAGTGCGGGCGTGGCGCTGTGGCTGCCGCGCCGGGCGAAGGCCTTGAATGCGCTGTTGCTGGGTGAGTCCGAGGCCAGTCATCTGGGTATCGATGTTGAAAAGCTCAAGCGTGAACTGGTGTTCTGTACGGCGTTGGGCGTCGGCGCAGCGGTGGCTGCGGCGGGCATGATCGGCTTTGTCGGATTGGTGGTGCCGCATCTGGTGCGGTTGCTGGCAGGCCCGGATCACCGGGTGTTGCTGCCGGCTTCGGTGCTGGCGGGCGCGAGTTTGCTGCTGTTTGCCGATCTGGTGGCGCGCCTGGCGTTGGCGCCGGCGGAATTGCCGATCGGTATCGTCACCGCGTTTATCGGCGCGCCTTTTTTTCTCTATTTATTGTTGCGGGGGCGCGCCTGATGCTGCGGGTGGAAGCGTTGCACATCCGTCGCGCAGGCAAGACCGTGTTGGCGGATGTGACCCTTGACCTGCTGCCGGGCCAAGTGCTGGGCGTATTGGGCCCCAACGGTGCGGGTAAAAGCACCTTGTTGAGTGCGCTGTGCGGTGAATTGTTGCCTGATCAGGGCAAAGTCTGGCTGGGTGCGCAGGAATTGAAGCGTTTGAGCGGCGCGCAACGCGCTCAACGCCTGGCAGTGCTGCCCCAGACCTCCACCCTGGATTTCGCTTTCCGTGTCGAGGAAGTGGTAGGCATGGGACGTTTGCCCCATCAGACCGGTCGCGTACGTGATGAGGAGATTATCCGCGCGGCGCTGCATGCGGCAGATGCAGGGCACCTGAGCGGTCGCAGTTACCTGGCCTTGTCGGGCGGGGAGCGTCAGCGGGTGCACCTGGCCCGAGTATTGGCGCAATTATGGCCGGGCGAGGCGGGGCAGACGTTGTTGCTGGATGAGCCGACATCGATGCTCGATCCGTTGCATCAGCATACGACCTTGCAGGCCATCCGCAGCTTTGCCGACCGTGGCGCAGCGGTGCTGGTGATCCTGCATGACCTGAACCTGGCGGCGCGTTACTGTGATCGTATCCTGCTGCTGGAAGGTGGGCGCCCGCATGCCCTGGACACGCCGGCACAGGTGCTGCGGCCCGAGCCGCTCAAGGCGGTGTTTGGTCTGGATGTGTTGGTGCAGTTGCATCCGGAACGTGGTCATCCGTTGATCATCGCGCGCTGAGCACAGGGTTTTCCAGGCAAAAAAAGACCCGGCAAGAGCCGGGTCAAATAACCGTGATTAGCCTGATGAGGAGATAATCTGAGAGTCCGAACCAATGGTCTTTCAGTTATCGGCTGATCTCGCGACCAGTTGTGATAATCATAACGATTCTCATTTGAGAGTCAACAGTTGTTTTATCCATTCCCGTATTTTTCTCCAACTGCCCCTGCGCAGACCTAAATCTTCTTGCGCGTCGAGAGCGCATCGAACTGACGGTTCAACGCTTCTTTGCGTTCTGCGGGAATGTCGTTCCAATGCACATCCATCAATGCGCCTTCAATGGCATACAGCAGGACTTTCGATGCTCGGAACCCGCGAGTGCGCACGGCGCGGTAGGCGTCGACCGCCCCCAGGCGGCGTAAGTCGGATGCGCTGTGGATGCCCACCGCATGCAGCCATTGCGCCGACGTCTTGCCAAGATTTTTCAGGTGCTGCAGCTCATCGTTCATCAAGCCTCCTTGCGACGGCCGAAGGGTGCGGTGGGTATCGTGACCAGGCAAGCCTGAAAATGAGTGTAGCGCTCAGTAGGAAAAGTGTGATTTTTTGCTTGGGAACGGCTCAAAAGCTTATAAGAACGCCGCCATATCTCAGGCAGGGTAAAGCGCCCGGCACGCCTGTCGCGCGGCCGGGAGCCGAAGTCTTGAGGTTATTTGGTGCGGTAACGCAGGCGTGTGCCGAAATTGACCGACATCAGGATCTCGTCAGCCGTCAGGTCGGAGGAGAAGTAAGTGCCGGAAATCTGCGCGTGGGCCAGGCTGGCGCCTTCCAGTGAACATTCACGTAAATCCAGCCCGCGCAGGTCGGCGGAGCGGAAGTAGGCGTCGGTGAAGTCGATACCTGCGGTGTTCAGTTCGCGCAGGTCCAACCCTCGGAAGTCGCCGCCACGCATGTCGATAACCCCGTCACCGGGGCGTTCCTGATTGAAGCCGCGGATGTCGTCCTTGTGCAGGAGCGCGTAGAGCGGGGTATCAAGAAGCTTGGGATGACTCATGACGGCGACTCCTGTTGGTATTATGGCGCCATTATAGTGCCACTATCGCAGAGTCGTGCGCCAACGTGGCGACACGACCAAGAAATATTTCTTACAGGCCGGGCAAGCGCTGACGAATATGCGCAACCAACGCATCGAGGGTCCCGCTTTCGTTGGTCTCGACGCGCTTGCTCAACAGCAGCTCCTGCGCTGTCAGCGGGTCACGATTGGCTTGCTGCTGTTCGATAACCACCAACGTTGCGTCGGACGGATCGTTTTTATCTGCCTGACGTTGTGCCAGCCAACTGGCGATGACGGCCTGGGGCGCATTGCAATCCAGAATCAGGAACGGAGCCCCGGTGGCTTCGGCAACCCGGGCCGCCGCGTCGCGTTGTTCGCGTTTGAGGAAGGTGGCATCCAGCACCACCGGGAAACCGGCGCGAAGTACGGTGTCGGCAATTTCGTTCAGCTGCGTATACGTCGCAGCACTGGCGTCATGGTTATAGATGCCGGCCTGCGGTGTATTTTCCACAGGCTGCTCGCCAAACAGGCGCTTGCGCTCCACGTCCGAGCGCAGGCGAACAGCGCCTAATGCCTCGACCAGGCGCAGGGCGACATGGCTTTTGCCCACGGCCGAAACACCATGGGTGATTGCCAGGAAGCGCGAGGGAATCGTGCTGTAGCTTTCAGCCAGATTGGCGTAGTTGCGGTACTGGCGCAGGGTAGTGGCGCGTTGTACCGGGTCGGCTTCGCTCGGCATGCTGAACAGCGCAACTTTGGCCCGGACCAGAGCACGATACGCCTTGTAGAAATTGAGCAGCTCCAGGCCCTGATAATCCCCGGTCAGCTCCAGGTACTGGCTGATGAATCGTCGCGCCAGGCATTTGAGGCCACGGTCTTCCAGGTCCATCGCCAGGAACGCGGTGTCGGCGTACACGTCGGTAAAGCGGAACGGCTCGTTGAACTCGATGCAGTCGAAGATCACCACATGGCCGTCGATCAGCGTGGCGTTGCCCAGGTGAATGTCACCATGGCATTCGCGGGTGAATCCATTGAGCTTGCGCTGTTGCAGCAGCGGCTTGAGGCGTTCGAAGCTGCTTTCGGCCCAGGCTTGCAGGGCTTCCAGTTGAGTCAGGTCGGCCTTGTCACTGAGGAATGGGCGGATCTGTTCGAAGTTCTGGCGTACCGGTGCCATCACTTCATCCGGGGTGCCGGCGGGGTGTTCCTGTGGGACTTTGGGGGCGTTGATGTGGAAGTGCGCAATCTGCCTGGCCATTTCGTCAATGTGCGCGCTGGTCAGTTCGCCGTTGGCTTGCAAGGTGCTCAGCATCTGGCTCTGCGGGAACTGGCGCATTTTCAGCGCGTATTCGATGACCGGGCCGTCGCCAGCCAGTTGCGGTGCGTCGGCAGTGCCGGTAATTGGCAACACTTCAAGATACAAATCTTCGGTCAGGCGCTGGTTGAGGCGCAGTTCTTCGTTGCAGAAGTGGCCGCGTTTTTCCAGATCGGTGAAGTCCAGGAACCCGAAGTTCATCGGTTTCTTCAGTTTATAAGCGTAAGGACCGGTCAGGATTACCCAGGAAATATGGGTTTCAATAACGTGAAATGCTTCCACCGGATGCGGGTACAACGCCGGGTTTTGCAGGGCTGCGATCAGGGACTGGCTCACGGGCGATCCTTCAAAGTCTGGGAGAAATCATGGCAGGCATTATGGCCGCTACGGGCGGTCGTGCAAACCGCTGTCCGGCTCATGTTGATCATCAATAAAGTGCGTATAATCCGCCGCCATGACTCGAACCCGATCTCCCCGTTCCCGTAAAAAACCTCCTTCGCGCAGCCTGCGCCCGTGGCTGGGCTGGGCGCTCAAGCTCGGCCTGGTTGGCCTTGTGGCGCTCGCCGGCGTTGCGGTGTATCTCGACGCCGTGGTCCAGGAGAAGTTCTCCGGCAAGCGCTGGACCATCCCGGCCAAGGTGTATGCACGCCCGCTGGAATTGTTCGCCGGCCAGAAACTGAGCAAGGACGACTTTCTCACCGAACTCGATGCGCTGGGCTATCGACGCGAGCCCGTGAGCAACGGCCCGGGCGCGGCGGCGGTCAGCGGCAATACCGTCGACCTGAACACCCGTGGCTTCCGGTTCTACGAAGGCCTGGAAAAAGCCCAGCCGGTACGCGTGCGCTTTTCCGGCGATTACGTGGCCGAGCTGTCGTCGCTCAACGGCGCCAAGCTGCCGGTGGTGCGTCTTGAACCGCTGATGATTGGCGGCATCTACCCGAAGAACCTTGAAGACCGCATCCTGATCAAGCTCGATCAGGCGCCTCCGTATCTGCTGGAAACCCTGGTCGCTGTCGAAGACCGCGACTTCTATAGTCACTGGGGCGTTTCGCCGAAGTCGATTGCCCGCGCGGTTTGGGTCAATACCTCCGGCGGCAGGATGACCCAGGGCGGCAGTACGCTCACCCAGCAGTTGGTGAAGAACTTCTACCTGACCAACGAGCGCAGCCTGACGCGCAAACTCACCGAAGCCATGATGGCCATGCTCCTGGAGTTGCATTACAGCAAGCAGGAAATCCTCGAGGCGTACCTCAACGAGGTCTTCGTCGGCCAGGATGGTCAGCGCGCGGTGCATGGCTTCGGCCTGGCCAGCCAGTTTTTCTTCGGGCAGCCGCTGTCCGAATTGAAGTTGCATCAGGTTGCCTTGCTGGTGGGGATGGTGAAGGGGCCGTCCTATTACAACCCGCGGCGCAACCCGGAGCGTGCGCTTGAGCGCCGTAACCTGGTGCTCGATGTTCTGGAACAGCAGGGCGTTGCCACTGCCGAACAGGTCGCCGCCGCGAAGAAAATGCCGCTGGGCGTCACCACCCGCGGCAAGCTGGCGGACAGCTCGTTCCCCGGCTTTATCGACCTGGTCAAACGTCAGTTGCGCGAAGACTACCGCGATGAAGACTTGACCGAAGAAGGCCTACGCATCTTCACCAGCTTTGACCCTATTCTGCAGATGAAGGCCGAGGCGTCGGTCAATGACACCTTCAAACGCCTGACCGGCCGCAAGGGCTCTGATGAAGTCGAGGCCGCCATGGTCGTGACCAACCCGGAAACCGGTGAAGTCCAGGCCATGATCGGCAGCCGCCAGGCCAGTTTCGCCGGTTTCAACCGTGCCCTGGATGCCGTGCGGCCGATCGGTTCGCTGGTCAAGCCGGCGGTTTACCTGACCGCCCTGGAAAAGCCGAGCAAGTACACGCTCACCAGTTGGCTGTCGGACGATCCGCTGTCGATCAAAGGCGCCGATGGTCAAGTGTGGACGCCGAAGAACTTCGACCGCCGCTCGCACGGCACCGTGTTTCTGTACCAGGGGCTGGCGCATTCCTACAATATCTCGACGTCGCGCCTGGGGCTCGAAGTCGGTGTGCCGAATGTGCTGAAGACGCTGGCGCGATTGGGCATAGAACGGGAGTTCCCGGCGTTCCCGTCAATGCTGCTGGGGGCGGCAGCCATGAGTCCGATGGAAGTGGCCACCATGTACCAGACCCTGGCCAACGGTGGATTCAATACCCCGATGCGCGGTATTCGCAGTGTGCTGACCGCCGAGGGCGAGCCGCTCAAGCGCTACCCGTTCCAGATCCAGCAGCGTTTCGACGCGGGCTCCATCTACTTGATCCAGAACGCCATGCAACGCGTGATGCGTGAAGGTACCGGGCGCTCGGTCTATAGCGTGCTGCCGTCGAACCTGACGCTGGCGGGCAAGACCGGCACCAGTAACGACTCGCGCGACAGTTGGTTCGCAGGTTTCGGCCAGGACGTACTGGCCGTGGTGTGGCTGGGCCGTGACGACAATGGCAAGACGCCGTTCACCGGTGCGACCGGTGCGCTGCAGGTCTGGACCAGCTTCATGCGTAAAGCTGACCCGTTGCCGCTCAACATGCCGCAGCCTGACAATATCGTGCAGGCCTGGATTGATCCGCACACAGGTCAGGGTTCCGACGCCAACTGCCCGGGGGCGGTGCAGATGCCGTATATTCGCGGCAGCGAGCCACCACCCGGTGCCGCCTGCGGGGGCAGTGCCCCGGCTGATGCGGAGTCGGTGATGGATTGGGTCAAGGGCTGGATGAATTAAGCAAAGAGGGTTTCAAGTGAACAAGTTGTGGATTCCAGCGATTACAGTTCTGGCTTTGCTCGGCGGTTGCTCCAGCGTGCAACGCGGCTCTATTCCGGTGGTGGACGCGAGTACGGGCGTCTCCAATAGCGAGCGGATTTCGGCCAAGGGCGGGTTTCGTCAAACCGTGACCAACCGTCCGGCACAGGCCAAGCCGCAGGCAATGCCGCAGGACTCGGGCGTGGTGGTAATGGTGCCTGGCAGTGGTGCTGCTACCGCAGCCCCGATCAGCGCCGAACCCTGGACCCCGGGGCCAAGCACTTCGGGTCCGGTCGACGCCACGCCGATCCAGACCGCGCCGGTCAACCAGGGCACGTACAACATGCCGTCGACGCCGAGCGGCATTCCTTCGTCATCCAGTGCGGGCGGCCTGTCCGCTGACGAGCAACTGGATGGCCCGGTATTGGCGCTGCTCACCACCGCCCAGCAACAGCAGGCCGGTGGCGACCTCAATGGCGCTTCGTCGAGCCTGGAGCGTGCCCAGCGCGTTGCGCCTCGCGAACCGCAAGTGCTCTACCGCCTGGCCCAGGTGCGCATGGCCCAGGGTGATGCACCGCAAGCCGAGCAGTTCGCTCGCCGTGGTTTGAGCATGGCCAACGGTCGTCCGGACCTGCAAGCCAGCCTGTGGGCGTTGATCGGCGACGCGCGTGCCGCCCAGGGTGACGCCGCCGGCGCTGCCCAGGCTCGGGCGAAAGCCAAGGTCAATCTCTGATGGATGAACGTTTTCCGGCGATTGCCGAACAGTTGTTGCTGATCGAGCGAGAGCTGCGCGTGCAGGGCTGGTGGGACGAGGTGTCCCCCAGCGCCGAAGCGCTCGGCAGCGCCGAGCCGTTTTCGGTCGATACATTGGATTTCCACCAGTGGCTGCAATGGATTTTCCTGGTCCGTATGAAGCAGATCCTCGAACAGGACCTGCCTTTGCCCAATGCTTCCGGGATTCTGGAGATGGCCGAGATGGTCTACGCCGACCGTCCTCGGGAGAGCCTTGGCTTGCGCAATGCGCTGAAAAAGTTCGACCAATTGATCGCTGACGCTCGTTAATTGCCTGACTGCCGGTTTTTCCGGCAGTCTTGCGCATATTTCTACCGCTTGACGACATTCAGGCGAGTTTTATCCCTCCTCAAAGCCCTTTCTCCTACGTTCTCATGCGCTTAGTTGGAAAAAAGCGCAATTATTGCTTGACTTGAAGGGCCTGAAACAGAAGAATCCAAAGTCCGCTGTATCGGGACTGCCAGAAGCAGGCCCGCTCAGCAGATCATGAGGCGCACATCCGCGCCGACCTGTAACACCCGCAACGCGTTACCTCGCGCTGGGTGGGAAAAGCCCGCAACACTTGGGACGATCCCAATACTTGCTCAGTCAGTGCTGACGTAGTCGGCGACCACCGTCGCTCATGCTCTGTTGAGAAGTAAACCTATTAAGACCCGTCGGTTTTCAACGGACGGTATT
The DNA here is from genome assembly GCF_900004715.1 of Pseudomonas sp. 24 E 13. NCBI lineage: Bacteria > Pseudomonadati > Pseudomonadota > Gammaproteobacteria > Pseudomonadales > Pseudomonadaceae > Pseudomonas > Pseudomonas sp. 24 E 13. Next base: position 6,104 of record NZ_CVTO01000136.1, on the reverse strand, counting down.
CTGGCGTTTTAGAGGTGAACAACGTGGAGCTTTTATCTGGCGGTGAGATGCTCGTCCGCTTTTTGCGTGACGAAGGCGTCGACTATATCTACGGGTACCCGGGTGGTGCTCTGCTGCATGTCTACGACGCACTGTTCAAGGAACCGGCTGTTACCCACATCCTGGTTCGCCACGAACAGGCCGCGACCCATATGGCTGACGGCTACGCCCGTGCCACCGGTAAAGCCGGCGTGGTACTGGTCACGTCCGGCCCGGGTGCAACCAATGCCATAACCGGCATCGCGACTGCCTATATGGACTCCATTCCGATGGTGATCATTTCCGGCCAGGTCGCCAGCACCATGGTCGGCACCGACGCGTTCCAGGAAACCGACATGATCGGTATCTCCCGGCCGATCGTGAAACACAGTTTCATGATCAAGCACGCGTCGGAAATTCCGGAAGTCATGAAAAAGGCGTTCTACCTCGCACAATCCGGTCGCCCGGGTCCTGTCGTGGTGGATATTCCCAAGGACATGACCAACCCGGCCGAGAAATTCGAATACATCTTCCCGAAGAAAGCCAAGCTGCGCTCCTACAGCCCGGCTGTGCGCGGGCACTCGGGGCAAATCCGCAAGGCTGCCGAAATGCTCCTGGCGGCCAAGCGCCCGGTGCTGTACTCCGGTGGTGGCGTGATTCTGGGGGGCGGTTCCGCACCGCTGACCGAATTGGCCAAGCTGCTTAACCTGCCGGTGACCAATACCTTGATGGGCCTCGGCGCATTCCCGGGTTCGGACCGTCAGTTCGTCGGCATGCTCGGCATGCACGGCAGCTACACCGCCAACCTGACCATGCACCACGCCGATGTGATCCTGGCCGTGGGCGCACGTTTCGATGACCGCGTGATCAACGGCGCGAGCAAGTTTTGCCCGAATGCCAAGATCATCCATATCGACATCGACCCGGCGTCCATTTCCAAGACCATCAAGGCGGACGTGCCGATCGTGGGTCCTGTTGAAAGCGTCTTGACTGAAATGGTCGCTGCGCTCAAGGACATCGGCGAAACGCCGAACAAGGAGTCCGTTGCCAGCTGGTGGAAGCAGATCGACGAATGGCGCGGCGACCGCGGCCTGTTCCCTTACGACAAGGGCGACGGCAGCATCATCAAGCCTCAAACCGTGATCGAGACCCTGTGCGAAGTGACCAAGGGCGATGCCTTTGTGACCTCCGACGTGGGCCAGCACCAGATGTTCGCCGCGCAGTACTACACATTCGACAAGCCTAACCGTTGGATCAACTCCGGTGGCCTGGGCACGATGGGCTTCGGTTTCCCTGCGGCCATGGGTGTGAAACTGAGCTTTCCGGAGGCTGACGTTGCCTGTGTCACCGGTGAAGGCAGTATCCAGATGAACATCCAGGAACTGTCGACGTGCCTGCAGTACGGTCTTCCCGTGAAGATAGTCTGCCTGAACAACGGCGTGCTGGGCATGGTTCGTCAGTGGCAGGACATGAGCTACGGCAGCCGTCACTCCCATTCCTACATGGAATCGTTGCCCGATTTCGTCAAATTGGTTGAAGCCTATGGCCACGTCGGCATGCGCATCACCGATTTGAAAGATCTGAAGCCGAAGATGGAAGAGGCGTTCGCCATGAAGGATCGCCTGGTGTTCATCGATATTCAGGTGGATACCAGCGAGCACGTCTACCCGATGCAGATCAAAGACGGCTCTATGCGCGACATGTGGCTGAACAAGACGGAGCGTACTTAATCATGCGGCACATTATCTCCCTGCTTCTGGAGAACGAACCCGGCGCTCTGTCCCGTGTTGTCGGCCTGTTTTCGCAACGCAACTACAACATCGAAAGCCTGACCGTGGCCCCAACCGAAGACCCGACCCTGTCGCGCCTGACGTTGACCACCGTGGGCCACGATGAGGTGATCGAGCAGATCACCAAGAACCTCAACAAGCTGATCGAAGTGGTCAAGCTGGTCGACCTGTCGGAAAGTGCCCACATCGAGCGCGAGCTGATGTTGGTCAAGGTCAAGGCCACGGGCGCCCAGCGTGCCGAGATCAAGCGCACTACCGATATTTATCGCGGGCAGATCGTCGATGTGAGCGCCAGCGTTTATACCGTTCAACTGACCGGTACAAGCGACAAGCTGGACAGCTTCATCCAGTCGATCGGGACGGCCTCGATTCTGGAAACCGTACGCAGTGGTGTCACCGGGATTGCCCGTGGCGACAAAGTACTCAGCATCTAACCCAATTAGCGAATGGCCTTACGGCCTGGATATATAGAGGAACCTCATGAAAGTTTATTACGATAAAGATTGTGACCTGTCGATCATCCAGGGCAAGAAAGTCGCCATCATCGGTTACGGCTCCCAGGGCCATGCTCAAGCGTGCAACCTGAAAGATTCCGGCGTTGACGTGACCGTTGGCCTGCGCAAAGGCTCGGCTACCGTTGCCAAGGCTGAAGCCCACGGCCTGAAAGTGACTGACGTGGCTTCCGCTGTTGCGGCCGCCGACCTGGTCATGATCCTGACCCCGGACGAATTCCAGTCCGCGCTGTACAAGAATGAAATCGAGCCGAACATCAAGAAGGGCGCCACCCTGGCCTTCTCCCACGGCTTCGCGATCCACTACAACCAGGTTGTGCCGCGCGCTGACCTCGACGTGATCATGATCGCGCCAAAGGCTCCAGGCCACACCGTACGTTCCGAGTTCGTCAAGGGCGGCGGTATTCCTGACCTGATCGCGATCTACCAGGATGCTTCGGGCAACGCGAAGAACGTTGCGCTGTCCTACGCGGCCGGTGTTGGCGGCGGTCGTACCGGCATCATCGAAACCACCTTCAAGGACGAGACTGAAACCGACCTGTTCGGCGAACAAGCCGTACTGTGCGGTGGTACCGTTGAGCTGGTGAAAGCCGGTTTCGAAACCCTGGTTGAAGCGGGCTACGCGCCGGAAATGGCCTACTTCGAATGCCTGCACGAACTTAAGCTGATCGTTGACCTCATGTACGAAGGCGGTATCGCCAACATGAACTACTCGATCTCCAACAACGCCGAATACGGCGAGTACGTGACCGGCCCGGAAGTGATCAACGCCGAGTCCCGTCAGGCCATGCGCAACGCCCTGAAACGTATTCAGGACGGCGAATACGCCAAAATGTTCATCAGCGAAGGCGCCACCGGCTACCCTTCGATGACCGCCAAGCGTCGTAACAACGCCGCCCACGGTATCGAAGTCATCGGCGAGCAACTGCGCTCCATGATGCCGTGGATCGGTGCCAACAAGATCGTCGACAAAGCCAAGAACTAAGTCGTACGTATCAAGGGAAAACGCGGCTTAGGCCGCGTTTTTTCGTTTGGGTAAGCGGGTTCTGGTATAAAGCTGCATCGTTTGCGGGCGAACACTCGCCGCAAGTATCTGTCGAATTTTTTTCACACCGTTGCAAGGTAAAGTCCATGAGCGAACGTCCCGAAGAGCCAAACCAGGCTTCCGACGCCGAAAGCATGCTGCCGATCGATGAACATGTCGAAGAAGGGCATGACGCGGAAGGCCGCAAGGTCCGGCATCGTGGCATCTATCTGCTGCCCAACCTGTTTACGACGGCGAACCTGTTTGCCGGCTTTTATTCCATCATCAACTCGATGAGCGCCCAGAGCGCGTTGGCGGCAGGTGATGCCGTGAGTGCCAGCAAGTACTTCGGTTTTGCTGCCATCGCCATTTTCGTCGCCATGGTGCTTGATGGCCTGGATGGTCGTGTGGCGCGCATGACCAATACCCAAAGCGCCTTCGGTGCCGAGTACGACTCTTTGTCGGACATGGTCGCCTTCGGTGTTGCCCCTGCGTTGCTGGCGTTTGCCTGGGCGCTGGGTGATATGGGCAAGGTCGGCTGGATGGTTGCCTTCATCTATGTTGCAGGTGCGGCGTTGCGTCTTGCGCGCTTCAACACTCAGGTAGGTACTGCCGACAAGCGTTACTTCATTGGCCTGGCCAGTCCTGCTGCCGCGGGCGTGGTGGCGGGTATCGTCTGGGCGTTCAGTGATTACGGCATTCAGGGTTCGAAGATGTCGTTCCTGGTAGCGCTGATGGTTGCTGCGGCCGGCATGTTGATGGTCAGCAACATCAAGTACAACAGCTTCAAGGAGCTGGACCTCAAGGGGCGTGTACCTTTCGTAGCGATTCTTGTTGTGGTGCTGGTGTTTGCGGTGGTGTTCAGCGATCCGCCGCGCATTCTATTGTTGGCCTTCCTGGTCTACGCCGCTTCTGGGCCGGTCCAGTACCTGCTGCATCTTCGTCGGGACAAAACATTGCCTTAATGTAATTTCCCCCATACTCCGCAGTCTATTGGTGCACCTGTCCTCCAATGCTGCGGAGTTGCCATGTTAATCAAATTGCCCAAAGCGTCCGATTGCCACGAATCGGATGTCACCCCTGAATCCTTCTATCTCTCTCGCCGCAGCTTGCTCGGTGGCGCGCTCGCCGGTATTGCCGCCAGCAGCTTGCCTCGTTGGGCCAGTGCAGAGGAGGCCGCACGCTATGCCGACGTCGAGCCGGGCAGGGCGCCTGACTGGTTTGCGCAAAAGCTCCCCGGCACCAAGTGGCAGGCAGTGACCGTCAAGGACGAGGCCATCACGCCGTTCAAGGACGCAACCCACTACAACAACTTCTATGAATTTGGCACGGACAAGGGCGACCCGGCGGCAAATGCCGGTTCACTCAAGACCGAACCGTGGAGCGTTGTGATTGATGGTGAGGTGGCCAAGCCTGGGCGCTACGCACTTGAAGACTTCATGAAGCCTTACCAGTTGGAAGAGCGCATCTATCGTCTGCGGTGCGTTGAGGCGTGGTCGATGGTTATTCCCTGGATCGGCTTCCCCATTTCCGCCTTGCTCAAGCAGGTTGAGCCCACCTCCAAAGCGAAGTTCATCCGCTTTGAAACGCTGCAGGATCCGAAGAGCATGCCGGGTCAGCGCTCCAGTTTCGGCTTGATCGACTGGCCTTATATAGAAGGGCTGCGCCTGGACGAGGCAATGAATCCATTGGCGATCCTTGCCGTTGGTATGTATGGGCGAGAGTTGCCTAACCAGAACGGTGCACCGTTGCGGTTGGTCGTGCCATGGAAATACGGCTTCAAGAGTGTGAAGTCGATTGTGCGCATCAGCCTTGTCAGCGAACAGCCGAAAACGACCTGGCAGAGTATTGCCGCCGATGAGTATGGCTTCTATGCGAACGTGAACCCGACGGTTGACCATCCGCGCTGGACCCAGGCGCGGGAACGTCGTTTGCCGAGCGGTCTTTTCAGCCCGAACGTGCGCGAGACCCAGATGTTCAATGGCTACTCCGATGAGGTCGCCTCTTTATATACGGGCCTCGACCTGCGGAAGAACTATTGATGCGCTATCCGCTCTGGCGCATTGGCGTTTTTATAGCGGTCGCGGTATGGCCGTTCTTCTGGCTATATGAGGCCTGGAGTTTTGCCCTCGGGCCCGACCCTGGGAAAGTGCTGGTGGATCGCCTCGGCCTGGGCACCTTGATTCTGTTGCTGATCACGCTTGGCATGACTCCGCTTCAGAAACTGAGCGGTTGGGCGGGGTGGATTGCGGTACGCCGGCAACTGGGGTTGTGGTGCTTTGCCTATGTGACGCTGCATTTGGCAGCCTATTGCGTGTTTGTCCTCGGGCTTGACTGGTCTCAGTTGGGCGTGGAATTGCGTAAGCGCCCGTACATCATTGTCGGCACGTTGGGGTTTGTGGGCTTGCTGGTTTTGGCTGCGACCTCCAATCGTTACAGTCAGCGACGGTTGGGGAGCCGCTGGAAGAAACTGCACCGTTTGGTCTATGTGATTCTCGGACTTGGTTTGCTGCATATGCTCTGGATAGTTCGGGCTGATTTGAAGGAGTGGGCTGTCTACGCTTCCATTGGTGCGCTGCTTCTTCTATTGCGGGTGCCGCCGGTGATGCGCCGAATCCCTCGCCTTATTGCTAAAAAACCGTCTTCTGCAACAAAACTGTAATTAGCCCTTGACGGCAGATTCTGTACGCCTATAATTCGCCCCACTTCCGGCGCAGTCGAAACGGAAAACTCCTTGGTAAACAAAGAGTTAAGTAAGTT
>NZ_CVTO01000164.1:0-7190 GCF_900004715.1 Pseudomonas sp. 24 E 13 | reverse complement strand
TGAGCTGGTCTAATAGTCCCGGACACCTCAATAGGTGAAACTACACCTATTGAGGAGTATTCCATGACCAAGAAGTACAGAAAATTCGACGCCGCTTTCAAGCTAAGAGTCTGCAAGATGATTGTTGACCAAGGCCTGAGCGTGAACTCCGTTTGTACCGATTTAGACTTGAGTGATACTGCCGTGCGCCGCTGGGTCCAGCAGTACCAAGCCGAGCAGTTAGGTGGTACAGGGATTGGTAAACCGTTAACCAGCGAGCAACAGCGTATTCGTCAGCTTGAGCAGCAGATCCGCGAGCTGAAGACTGACAACGATATATTAAAAAAAGCTACGGCCTTCTTTGCCCGCGAATTGAAGTGATCCACCAATTGGTTCACCAAATGCAATGCAAGGCCTACCCGGTAATACGTATCTGCCGGGTTTTGCGGATCAGCCGTTCGGGGTTCTATGAAGCTCGTCAGCGGTCTTTTAAGCCAAAAGCTGTCTGTCCGGTTGCAGCTCAGGTCAAAGCTACGTTCATGACCAATGAGCACTGTTATGGCAGTCGTCGGGTGATGAAAGCACTGCGTAGCGATGGCGTATCCATTGGGCGGCACAAGGTCCGTCGGCTGATGAAACAACAGGATTTACGCCCGATCTGGAAGCGCAAGTTCGTTCATACCACCAACAGTAATCATAATTTCCCGGTAGCTGAGAACCTGCTCAACCGCCAGTTTAACCCCGAGCAGATCAACCAATCATGGGTTGCTGACATCACTTATATTCGCACTCGAAGCGGCTGGCTGTACTTGGCGGCTGTCATGGATTTGTATTCACGCAAGATCGTAGGCTGGTCCATGGCTCCGCATATGCGCGCAGAGTTGGTGTGCAGTGCTATGCAACTAGCCATCACACAGAGACAGCCTAAACCGGGTCTGATCGCGCACTCAGATCGGGGCAGCCAGTATGCAGGCGCTACTTACCAAGCCATGCTGACACGACATGGCTTGCGCTGCAGCATGAGCCGCAAGGGCAACTGCTGGGACAACGCAGTCATGGAACGTTTCTTCTTGAACCTGAAGATGGAGCGTGTTTGGAGGAAGGACTATGCCAATCATGATGAAGCAATCAGGGACGTCACGGATTACATTGTGCGGTTCTACAATGAACGACGAATGCATTCATCGTTAGACTATTTGCCGCCCAATCAGTACGAGCGGCAAACAGCCTGAAAACACCGATTGAGGTGTCCGGAAAAAGTTGACCACCTCAGGGGCAAGCCCCCTCCCACATTTTTTTTGCAGTGCTGCTTAGAACGAAGCGTCTTTCAAACCATCGAGGTAACGCTCGGCATCCAGGGCCGCCATGCAGCCGGCGCCGGCCGAGGTGATGGCCTGGCGGTACACGTGGTCCGCCACGTCACCGGCAGCGAAGATGCCTTCGATGTTGGTGGCCGTTGCGTTGCCTTCACGGCCGCCCTGCACCACCAGGTAACCGTCTTTGGCTTCCAGCACGCCTTCGAACAACGAGGTGTTCGGGGTGTGGCCGATGGCGATGAATACGCCGTCGACTGTCAACTCGTCGAAGCTGCCGTCGTTGTTCTTCAGACGGGCGCCGGTCACGCCCATATTGTCACCCAGGACTTCGTCCAGCGTGGCGTTGAGCTTGAGGATGATCTTGCCTTCAGCAACGCGGGCGTGCAGCTTGTCGATCAGAATCTTCTCGGCGCGGAAGGTTTCGCGGCGATGCACCAGGGTCACGGTGCTGGCGATGTTGGCCAGGTACAGCGCCTCTTCCACGGCGGTGTTGCCGCCACCGACCACAGCCACCGGCTTGTTGCGATAGAAGAAACCGTCGCACGTCGCGCAGGCGGAAACGCCCTTGCCCATGAACGCCTCTTCCGAAGGCAGCCCGAGGTAACGGGCGCTGGCGCCGGTGGCGATGATCAATGCGTCACAGGTATACACGCCGCTGTCGCCGGTCAGGCTGTAAGGCTTCTTGGAGAAGTCGACCTTGTTGATGTGGTCGAACACGATCTCGGTTTCAAAGCGCTCGGCGTGTTCTTTCATACGCTCCATCAGCACCGGGCCGGTCAGGCCATGGACATCGCCCGGCCAGTTGTCGACTTCAGTGGTGGTGGTCAACTGACCGCCCGCCTGCATGCCGGTGATCAGCAGCGGCTTGAGGTTGGCCCGGGCAGCGTAGACGGCAGCGCTGTAACCGGCAGGGCCGGAACCGAGAATAATCACTCGCGAATGACGGGTATCAGACATGACTCACTCCTATCGACCGTCCGCACAACAAGACGGCTGGAATAAAAAAGGGACCACGAAGCACTTGGGGAAGTGCTTGAACTCGCAGGCCCTGAAAATAATGGGTGCAGCGTATCGAGGGGGGCAAGATTAAGGAAATACGGAATAACAATCCAGCTCATAGGTGGTCTCTATGCAGTCGGCTCGGTCAATCGAGGCGTTTGTTACCGTTGATGTCGCCGCTTTCGCCCGGAATATAAAGCCGGTAAGGTCGGCCCGTTCGTCACTATGCTCGGAGTTATCCATGCCCGCCCCCGCTCTTTCCGGCCCGCAATACCTGCGCGAAGGCCTCAAACTGGTGCTGAGCCCCGGCCTGCGCCTGTTTGTGCTGCTGCCGCTGGCGATCAACCTGCTGCTGTTTGTGGGATTGATCTATTTTGCCGGGCACCAGTTCAGCCTGTGGGTTGACCACCTGATGCCAACCCTGCCGAGCTGGCTGAGCTTTCTCAATTACCTGTTATGGCCGTTGTTTGTCGCGCTGGTGGTGCTGATGGTGTTCTTTACCTTCACCATGCTCGCCAACATCATCGCGGCGCCGTTCAATGGCTTTCTATCGGAGAAAGTCGAGGTGGTGGTGCGTGGCACCGACGACTTCCCCGCGTTCAGCTGGGCCGAATTGATCGCCATGGTCCCGCGCACCCTGGCCCGGGAAATGCGCAAGCTGGGCTACTTTCTGCCGCGGGCTATCGGCCTGTTCATCCTGTCGTTCATTCCAGTGGTCAACCTGATTGCCGCGCCGTTGTGGCTGCTGTTCGGCGTGTGGATGATGGCGATCCAATACATCGACTACCCGGCCGACAACCACAAGCTGGGCTGGAACGAAATGCTCGCCTGGCTACGCCAGAAACGCTGGCAGAGCATGAGTTTTGGCGGAGTCGTCTACCTGGTGCTGCTGGTGCCGGTGGTCAACCTGCTGATGATGCCGGCGGCGGTCGCCGGGGCCACGCTGTTCTGGGTGCGCGAGCAAGGTGCCGAAGCGATGGCGGGGCAGCAGGTAGCCAGGTCATAAATCCATCATCGCAGTGACACAATGACGACATGGCCCGCAGCGACACTGTGGGTCATGACGACAGCCTCGCTTCACATCACCCTGATCACCGAAACCTTCCCGCCGGAAATCAACGGGGTGGCCAACACCCTTGGCCGCCTGTGCGATGGTTTGCGCGCGCGCGGCCATCAAATCGAACTGGTGCGCCCCCGCCAGGGTGTCGACCAGAGCCGGCCGAGTGACGATGAGTTGCTGCTGTGCCGTGGCTGGCCGTTGCCGGGATATCCAGGGCTGCAATGGGGCCAATCGTCGATGCACAAGCTGCTGCGACGCTGGACACGTCAGCGCCCGGATGTGTTGTACATCGCAACCGAGGGGCCGCTGGGCCTGTCCGCCTTACGCGCGGCGCGACGCCTGGGAATCAGCGTGGTCAGCGGCTTCCACACCAACTTTCAACAGTATTCGAACCAGTACGGCTTGAGTCTGTTGAGTCGCCTGGTCACCCATTACCTGCGCTGGTTTCATAACCGGTCGACGTTGACGCTGGTTCCCAGCGCGAGTCAGCGCCTTGAGTTGGAACGCCGGCATTTCGAGCGTCTCGGGATGCTGTCCCGGGGAGTCGATAGCCAACTGTTCCATCCGGCGAAACGCGACGACAGCCTGCGCGAAAGCTGGGGTGTGGAGAGCGACGATATCGTGGTGCTGCACGTAGGACGCCTCGCCCAAGAGAAAAATCTGGGGCTGCTCAAACGCTGTTTCGATGCGCTGCAGAGCACTTACCCCTCGCGACGGTTCAAGTTGGTCATTGTCGGCGATGGCCCGCAGCGCGGCCTGTTGCAGCGCGACTTGCCCGAAGCGGTGTTCTGCGGCGCCCGGCGCGGCGAAGAGCTGGCACGGCATTACGCCTCGGGCGATCTGTTCCTGTTTCCGAGCCTCACCGAAACGTTCGGCAATGTGGTGCTGGAAGCCATGGCGTCCGGGCTGGGCGTGGTGGCGTACGACCAGGCGGCCGCCACCCAGCATATTCGCCATGGCTACAACGGTGCGCTGGCGATGCCGGGGGATGAAAACGCATTTTGCGACGCAGCCGTCTGGCTGCTGGAGGAGCGCGAGACCTTGCGCCGAGCGCGCTTGAATGCCCGACAACATGCCAGCCGCCAGGGCTGGCCGGCAATCGTCGAGCAGTTCGAACGCCAGTTACGCGGTGCGTGCAATGACGGGCAACCGGCGCCCATCTTGTCGCCGCTTACACCAGGGTCGTCAACGCCTCACGACTGAAGGGCAGAATGTCCGCCTCACGCCCCTCGCGCACTTTCACTGCCCAATCCGGGTCCACCAGCAGCGCACGACCCACGGCGACCAAATCGAACTCGTCGTTATTCAAGCGCTCCAGCAGTTTCTCAAGGCTGGCCGGCTGCGCGACTTTATCGGTGTTGACCATGAACTGCAGGAATTCGTCATCCAGGCCGACACTGCCCACGGTAATCGTCGGCTTGCCCGTCAACTGGCGGGTCCAGCCGGCCAGGTTGAGGTCGGAACCTTCGAACTCCGGTTCCCAGAACCGGCGCGTTGAGCAGTGGAAAATATCCACGCCGGCGTCGGACAACGGCTTGAGGAATTCGCCCAACGCCTCGGGGGTTTGCACCAGGCGCGCCGTGTAGTCCTGCTGCTTCCACTGGGAAAAACGCAAGATGATCGGAAAATCCGGGCCGACCGCCGCACGGGTAGCCTGGATCAGTTCGATGGCGAAACGTGAGCGGTTGGCCAGGCTGCCACCGTATTCGTCGGTGCGCTGGTTGCTGCCTTCCCAGAAGAACTGGTCGACCAGGTAGCCGTGGGCGCCGTGGATTTCCACACCGTCCATGCCGATGCCCTGGGCATCTTTGGCCGCCTGGGCGAAGGCATTGATCACGTCCTTGATGTCCTGGGTGGTCATGCCGTGGACGACCACGTTGCCATCCTTGAGTTTCTCCATCGGGCCATAGGCCGGCACGCTGGCATCAGGTTCGGTACCGATACGGCGCACACTGCCCACATGCCACAACTGCGGCACAATCTTGCCGCCTTCGGCGTGGACCGCATCCACCACTTTCTTCCAGCCGGCCAACGCCGCTTCGCCGTAGAAGTGCGGCACATTGGGGTAGCCGTTGGAGGCTTGATGGCCGACCACGGTGCCTTCGGTGATGATCAGGCCCACACCGGCGGCGGCGCGACGGCGGTAGTACTCGATCACTTTGGAATTGGGTACTCCGCCGGGTGAAAACGAACGCGTCATCGGCGCCATGACCACGCGGGTCGACAGTTGCAGTGCACCGAGCTGGAAAGGTTTGAACAAGGCTTGGACGGGCATGGAGCACTCCACATGAGGCGAATTTATGATGTGGATAATATGCACGCCAAAGCTTGCTGGGTAACACTATTGATCTGAGTGATTAAGGCGATAAAAACAACCGAATACCTGTAGGAGCGAGCTTGCTCGCGAAGAGCCGGAGCACACCGCGTGTATCCAGCGTGCACGCGTCATGGTTGGCGATTTTCGCGAGCAAGCTCGCTCCTACAGAGAGGGGATTCAGGCCAGGGCTTTTTCGATGGCCTGGACGACCGTTGGATCATCCGGCGGCGTACGCGGCGAGAAACGCGCCAGTACACGGCCATCCTTGCCGAGCAGGAATTTTTCGAAATTCCAGGTGATATCGCCTGGAAACTCAGCGCCCTCGCCCGCCAGCAGGCGGTACAGCTGGTGACGATCAGGGCCGTTCACCTCAAGCTTGCTGCCCAGGGGGAACGTCACCCCGTAATTGAGGCTGCAGAATGTCTGGATCTCCTGCTCGGTGCCCGGCTCCTGACCTGCAAACTGATTGCACGGAAGGCCCAGCACGGTGAAACCCTGGTCCTTGTATTGCTGGTAGAGGTTTTCCAGGGCCGCATACTGCGGGGTCAGACCGCATTTGGAGGCGACGTTGACCACCAGCACGACTTGGCCCTTGAAGGGCGCCAGCGGCAGCTCTTGTCCGTCCAACGCTTTGAGTTTCAGGTCGTGGAAAGCACTCATGACGAACTCCAGATATCCCATGTTCTTCGCATTGCAGCCCTTCGAGATTACAGACCACAAGCCTGCAATCATAGATGCCGATTGAAAAACTCGCCCGCCGGTTACTGCGCGGTTGGCCACGGCAAGATCGGAATCGCGGTCACTGCGTTCTGCGGGCTGCCTTCGATCAGGCGGTCGCTGTAGACCAGATACACCAGCGTATTGCGCTTCTTGTCGAGGAAACGCACCACCTGCATGGTCTTGAACACCAGCGAGGTGCGCTCCTTGAACACTTCGTCGCCGTCCTTGAGCTCGCCCTTGAAGTGGATCGGGCCGACCTGGCGGCAGGCAATCGAGGCTTCGGCGCGGTCTTCGGCCAGGCCCAGGCCACCTTTCACGCCGCCGGTCTTGGCGCGCGACAGGTAACACGTCACGCCGTCGACCTTGGGGTCATCGAACGCTTCGACGACGATCCGGTCATTGGGACCGACAATCTTGAACACCGTCGACACTTGGCCGACTTCTTCGGCCGAGGCCAACAGTGGCATGGCCAACAGCAGGCCGAGCAGTCCTGTCACTAAACGCATCGTGTATTCCTTTGGTTAAACCAGGATCAGGTTGTCGCGGTGAACCAGTTCCGGCTCAGCCATGTAACCCAAGAGTCCGACAATCGCGTCGGACGATTGTCCAATAATCTTCTGCGCTTCCAGGGCACTGTAGTTCGCCAGGCCGCGGGCGATCTCACGACCATCCGGCGCCACGCACACCACCATCTCGCCTCGGCGGAAGCTGCCTTGCACCCGTTTGACGCCCACCGGCAGCAAGCTTTTGTTGCCCTGGGACAGCGCCGATACCGCGCCTTCATCCAGCACCAGGGTGC
>NZ_CVTO01000137.1:2259-47675 GCF_900004715.1 Pseudomonas sp. 24 E 13 | reverse complement strand
TACGGCAGTCGCCTGCTCGGCAAGATCAAGGGCCAGCGCGAGCTGACCGTCGACGACAGCGTGCTGCGCCTGCTCGCCCTGCGCCAGCGCCAGTTGGTCAAGGCCTTGAACCTGCGCGGCCATGCGGCCATGCACAGCATCAAAGTCGACACGCCCCAGGACAAGACCTGGCGCGAAGGCAAGCTGCCGGACGCGCTGAACAGGGCCCGCGCCTATCCGCAATGGTCGTCGCTCAACCCACGCCCCAAGTTGAACCAGGCCGAGCGTCAGGAGCAAATCCAGGCACTGGCTCAGCGGCTGGACGCGTCCTGATCGGCCAATAGTCGCAGGGCCTTGGCCTTGAGCACTTCAAGGTCCAGCAACGAGATGTGCATCTGCTTGGCCTGTTCGTCCCAATGGCGCATGCGCAGGCTGATGTGACAGAGCGGGTCCTGCTCGAACGCCTGTGCTTGCTGCGCGGTCATCACACCGCCCTGATACGCCAGCGTGCGGCGGCTGGCCTCGCTCAACTGTGCGTAATAGTCCGGCTGCTTGAAGGTCAGGTAACGCTTGGCTTGTATGTGATATTCCACCAACCTCGCCATGCGTTCGCTGAAGCCTGCACGACGCAGGTAATCTGCGCCAAGCCGCTCATGGCTGAGCACGCCATACCCACCCATGCCCTCGCCACCCTGACCACAGAGGTGGCCGATATCGTGGAAGAACGCCGCCAGCACCACTTCATCGTCAAAGCCTTCGGCCATCGCGAGCTGCGCAGCCTGGGACATGTGCTCAATCTGCGACACCGGCTCGCCGATGTAATCCGCCGTGCCATGGCGTTCGTACAGGCCGAACAGCTCGGCAAGCAAGCGCTCACGAGTCATTACGCCGGCCCCCACACTGTGGTGATATTTCGCTCGGCCATCGCCGGGCCCACGCTCATGCCCACACCGGTATGCATCAACGCGGCGCTGATGCCCGCAGCCGCCTGGACAAATGAAAACGGCGCGGGCCCACGCGAGCCATACACACCCTGCCAACGCTCCACCACCTGGATCTTGCAACCCAGGGTCTGCTCGGCCAGTTCGATCAGCCAGTCATCGACCTGTTCGGCGTTGAAGGGCGATGCATCGCTGCCGTAATCATGGGAATCGCCGATGATCAACTCGCCATGGGGCGTGGGGCTGATCAGCAGGTGAATCCCGTGCGCCTGCAAGTGCGGCGTTTCGCGCAGGATCTGCGCCTGTACCGCGGCGGCCTCGGGCAAGTCGGCAAACGCACCGTAATGCACGCAACTGAGGCCGGTCAGCAAGGCATGTTGCAGGTTCAGGTCATGCGCCGGCCGTGCCCGCAGCATTTGCAGGCGGCAGACTTGCGGGTTGAGTGCGGCCATCGAATCGGCCAGCAGGGTCTGGTAGTCGTGACCGGAACACACAATGATCTGCTCGCCGCGAAAACGCCCCGCCGTGCTGTGCAACTGGCCCGGCTCGACGTCATGCACCAAGGTGGAAAAGTGAAACTCCACGTTCAGCGCTTGCGCCAGGTAGTTGATCAGCGCCGGAATCGCTTCGCGTGAATAGAGTTGCTGGTCGTCCCTGCCATGCAGCGCGGCGCGGTGATGGCGGAACTGGCCGGCGTACAGGTCATTCAAGGCCGCGCCTTGCAGCAGCTCGACGTTGTAGCCGTGCTCGCGGGCACGCCCGCGGCAAAAGGCTTCGAGCAGATGCGCTTCGGCTTCGGTACGGGCAAACAGGTAGGAGCCATTGCGCTTGAGCGCAAGGCCGGCCACCTGCGCCCAATGCCCCCAGATAGCGCGGCTTTCCCTTGCCAGGTCGAGCATCGGCCCCGGCGGTTGGCCGGTGACCAGCGCCTGGCCGAAGTTACGCACCGAGGCGCCCAGGGGCGTGGCGCTGCGTTCGAAGACCTTGACCTTGAGGCCGCGCTTGGCGGCGGCGTAGGCGTGGGAGAGGCCGAGGATGCCGGCGCCGACAATTAACAGATCACTACTCATACCGTCCTCTCGTTCCCACGCTCCGCGTGGGAACTCATCCAGTGACGCTCTGCGTCACGACGTTCAAGAGCGGACGCGGAGCGTCCAGAGCGGCGTTACCACGCGGAGCGTGGGAACGATCGGTTACTGCTTTTCCGACTTCCCGTCATAACGCTTGCGCCACTCAGCCAGAATGCTGTCGCGATGCTTCGACGCCCACACAAAGTCGTTCTTGATCAACCGCTGCTCGTAATCGGCGGGCAATTCAGTCTGCGGTTTGGCGATCCCCGGTTGGGCGAGCACGGCGAAATTGTCCTTGTACAACGCCATCGCCGCCGGGCTTGCAGAGAAGTCCGCCAGTTTTTTCGCAGCCTCGGCATGGGTCGTGCCCTTGATCAGCGCCGTGGCTTCGATGTCCCAGCCCAGGCCCTCTTTGGGCAGGATGATGTCCAGCGGTGCGCCCTGGCGCTTCAACTGCACGGCCGGGTACTCAAACGAAATCCCGATCGGGAACTCACCGGATGCCGCCAACTTGCACGGCTTGGAGCCGGAGTGAACGTACTGGCCGATGTTCTGGTGCAGGTCATCCATGTACTGCCAGCCCTGCTTCTCGCCGAAGGTCTGCAACCAGGCGCTCACGTCCAGGAAGCCGGTGCCGGAGGAGGCCGGGTTGGGCATCACGATCTTGCCCTTGTACTCAGGCTTGGTCAGGTCCTGCCAGCTCACCGGTTTGGTGAGGCCCTGCTTTTCGGCTTCGACGGTGTTGAAGCAGATGGTGGCGGCCCACACGTCCATGCCGACCCAGGCCGGCGGGTTGGCGGCGTCGCGGTAGTTTTTGCCGATCTTGTCCAAGTCTTTCGGGGCATAGGTATCGAGCATGCCTTGCTGGTCAAGTATCGCCAGGCTGGAGGCGGCCAGGCCCCAGACCACGTCAGCCTGCGGGCGGTCTTTCTCGGCCAGCAGTTTGGCGGTGATGATGCCGGTGGAGTCGCGCACCCACTTGATCTCGATGTCGGGGTTGGCCTGTTCGAAGGCCTTTTTGTAGGTCTTCAACTGTTCGGCTTCGAGGGCCGTGTACACGGTCAGCTCAGTCTTGGCGAAGGCATTCAGGCTGAATGCAGTGAGTACGGCAGCGACCAGCGCCAGGGGCTTGAACATGGAATACCTCCTTTGAAGGATCATTGCCCGGGCGCGGTCTGGCGCCAGGCTTGGGAGCGGCGCAAGGCGCCACGTGAAGCCCACGCCAGCAGCAACGAAACGCTGCCTGAGGTGAACAGAATCAGGGTCGACATGGCCGCCGCACCGCCCACATTGCCGGCGTCGTCCATGTTCAACACGGCGACGGCGGCGAGGATGGTGTCGGGGCTGTAGAGAAAGATCGCAGCGGAGACGGTGGTCATTGCCGACACGAACAGGTAACGCAGAATATCCAGCAGCGCGGGCAGGCAGATCGGCACCGTCACTTTCAGGTAATGGCGGTAGAGCGGCGCCTTGAGGGACAACGCGGCGGCTTCGAATTCGGCGTCCAGTTGGCGCAGTGCGGTGGTGGCGGTCATTTGTGCGGTGGTCAGATAGTGAGCAATGGTGCACACCACCAGCAGTGCCATGCTGCCGTAGAACACATGCAGCGGGTTGCCGCCGAGGTTGAAAAAGAATACATAGCCCAGGCCAAGCACCAGGCCCGGCACGGCCATCGGCACAAAGCTGAGCAGGCGCAGGGCCAGGTTCAGGCCCTTTTGGCCCTTGGTTTTTTCCATCAAATAGGCACCGGTGAAGATCAGCACACTGCCGATCAGCGCCGTGCACAGCGCCATGGTCAGGCTGTTGCGATAGGCCAGCCAACCGCCGCCGGCGGTGTCTTCGAACTGATAGTGGTTGAGCGACAGCGACAGGTTATAGGGCCAGAATTTGACCAGCGAGGAATACACCGCCATGCCGAACACCAGCAGCAGCGCCGCGCAGATCAGCAGCACGATGGCCAGGTAGCAGCCATCCCTTGAACGCGACGGCAGCGGCTGAAAGACCTGGGCACGGCCGCTCATGGCACCACCGTGACGGCGGCGCAACCACGCATCCACGCCAAAGCTGAACAGCGCCGGCAACAGCAGCACCATGCCGATCAACGCGCCGCGCCCGAATTGTTGCTGACCGACCACGGCCTTGTAGGCTTCCAGGGCCAGCACCTGGTAGTCCCCACCCACCACCACCGGCACGCCGAAGTCGGTGATCGTCAACGTAAACACCAAACAGAACGCCGCGAACACCGCCTGGCGCGTGGCCGGCCAGGTGATGCTGCGAAACGCCCGGGCGGGGCTGGCGCCCATGCTGGAGGCCGCGTCGAACAAGCGCGCATCCGCCAGCGACAATGCGGACAGCAGAATCATCAGGGCGTGTGGGAAGGTGTAAATCACTTCGCCCAGGACAATGCCCCAGAAGCCGTAGATATTGTCCGAGAGCAACCCACGCAACAGCCCCTGGTTGCCGAACAGGTACACCAGCGCGATGCCCGGCAACATCGAGGGCGCCATCAACGGCAGCAGCGACACGCCGCGCCAGATCACCTTGCCGGGGATCAAGGTGCGTTGCAGCGCGTAGGCAAACAGATAGGCCAGCGGTACGACGATCGCGGCTACGCTCAGGGAGACTTTCAGGCTATTGCCCAGCAACCAGTGGAAATTGGCGCTGGTCAGCAATTCACGTGCGGCGATCAGGCCGCCGCCCTGCCCGGCTTCGCTGCTGAAGCCACGCCAGAAGATCGCCAGCAGCGGCAGCAGCACCGCCACCACCAACAGGCCCAGCCAGAGCCATTTGCCGCCGACCACGAAGAGGCGGTCACCCCACTCGGCGCGGGCCGCCTGACGCGGCAGCGGCGCGCTCATGATCGCAGCCATCTCAGGCAAACACCTGCAGGCTGCGCGGCGGCAACGCCACCCAGATATCCTGGCTGCCCAGGCGCGGCATGTCGTGTGGTGCAAGTTCGGCCAGCAACGCGTGGCCCGGCAGCTGCGCCAGTTCGAAGCTCATGCGGCAGCGGTTGCCCAGAAACGTGATCTCGCGCACCTTGGCCGCAAACAGGTTTTCTTCATGCACCGGCGGATTCACGCTGATGGCTTCCGGCCGGCAGAACAGACGACCGGAGGTGGCCATGCCGGCGTCGTCGGCCAGGCGCATCTTCAGCCCACCGACCTGGGCGTGGCTGGCGCTGTTGCGGCTGAACGGCAACCAGTTGCCCTGGCCGACAAATTCCGCCACGAACGGCGTGGCCGGGCGGTCGTAGATGTCCTGGGGCGTCGCGTATTGCTCGACCTTGCCGTTGTTCATCACGGCGATACGGTCGGCCATCAGCATGGCTTCGTCCTGATTGTGGGTAACCATCAGCGTGGTGATGCCCAGGCGTCGTTGCAGTTGGCGCAGTTCGGTGCACAGATGCTCGCGAACCTGGGCGTCGAGGGCCGACATCGGTTCATCCAGCAGCAATAACGAAGGTGCCGGCGCCAGGGCACGCGCCAGGGCTACCCGCTGCTGTTGCCCGCCGGACAATTGGCCGGGGTATTTCTTTTCGCTGCCGAGCAGGCCGACCAGCTCAAGCATCTGCCCGACACGCTTGCGCACCTCATCGCGACCGCTGCCGGTGAGGCCGTAGCCGATGTTCGCTTCTACGGTCAGGTTGGGAAACAGCGCGTAGGACTGGAACAGGATGCCGTAGTCCCGCGCCTGGGGCGGCAGCCGGGAAACATCGCGGTCACCCAGGTAAATTTCGCCGCTGTCCTGGTGCTCAAGGCCGGCGATGCAGCGCAGCATGGTGGTCTTGCCGCAGCCGGACGGGCCCAGCAGGCACACCAGCTCGCCGGCGGCGACATCCAGGGACACGTTATCGAGCGCGGTAAAGGCGCCGAAGCGTTTCTGGAGACCGCGCACCTTCATCGGTGCGCCGGGGTGGGTCAGGGCTGTGTTCATGGTGGCGCCTCATCGATCGGATGAAGGCCATGCTAGGGGGGGAATACTTCGCTGATGTGGCAGAAGGGCAAAAGGGCGTGATAGGGGTATTGGTGGATTTGGGTTGGGCTCTTGGAGGTGAGCATGATCAAGCGGGACGCGGAGCGTCCCGGGAGGCGTTACCACGCGGAGCGTGGGAACGATCAAATTGGTGACATTTCCTGGGCAAGGCCAAGGAAAGCCGCCGGCAGCCGCGCACCTTTGCGCTCCTTGAGGCAGTACAGATACTCCGGAATCTGCGGCGCATTCTCAAGGGTCAGCACCTTCAGCTGCGGATCATGGGGCACTTCCTGCCGCGCAATGATGCTGATGCCGATATTGCGCAGCACCGCCTCGCGGATCGACTCACGACTGCCGATTTCCAGCAGCGGCCCGTAGCTGACGCCAGCGCCCTGAAGCATGTCTTCCGTCAGCCTGCGGGTGGTGGACCCCGCTTCACGCATCAGCAGCGTATGCCCGGCCAGCGCAGTCAACGGCACATTATCAAGCCTGGCCAACGGATGGTTGCGATGCACCGCCAATACCAGAGGATCAGTGCCGAGCACACGACGCACCAGGCGCGCGTCCTCCAGCAGTTGCGACGAGGCGGCGACGTCGACACGGTAGTCGTCCAGCGCTTCGAGCACCTGCTGGGAATTGCCGATTTCCACCGACACTTCCACTTGCGGCAGGCGTTCGCGAAAGGCTTTGACCAGATCGAGGATGTAGTACGGTGCCGTCGCGGCGATCCTCAGCGCGCCTTGAACCTGGCCATTGTTACGCAGGAAAAACTCGATATCCGCTTCCTGCTGCAACAGCGCCTTGACCATCGGCAACAGCCGCGCGCCCTCATCGCTCACCGTCAGACGGCGACCGCCACGGTAGAACAGTTCAACGCCGTATTGGCTTTCCAGGTTGCGAATCTGGGTGGTGACCGTGGGCTGGCTCAGGCCGAGTTTTTTCGCCGCCTGGGTGATGCTGCCCAGGCGGGCGACCTTGTAAAACGCCTTCAGCTCAGCACTCAGCACACCGCCCTCTCATCGTCTATTTGCGCAACAGGCGCAGGCCATTGAACACCACCAGCAGGCTGACGCCCATGTCGGCGAACACCGCCATCCACATGGTGGCCATGCCGAGGAACGTGACCGCCAGGAAAATCGCCTTGATCACCAGCGCCAGGGCGATGTTCTGCTTGAGGATACTCGACGTTTGCCTGGAGAGCCGGATGAATGCGGGAATCTTGCGCAGGTCATCGTCCATCAATGCCACGTCGGCGGTCTCGATCGCGGTGTCGGTGCCCGCCGCAGCCATGGCGAAGCCGATTTCGGCGCGGGCCAGGGCCGGGGCGTCGTTGATGCCGTCGCCGACCATGCCGACGCGGTAGCCCTGGCCGTAGAGCGTTTCAATCGCTTGCAGCTTATCGGTGGGCAACAAGTCGCCTCGGGCCTGATCGATACCGACCTGAGCCGCAATCGCCTGGGCGGTGTGGGTGTTATCGCCGGTCAGCATCAAGGTCTTGACGCCCAGGTCGTGCAGTTGCCGGATGGCTTCGCGGCTGCTGTCCTTGACGGTGTCGGCCACCGCGAACAAGGCCAGCGGGCCGGACTTGTCGAGCAGCAACACCACGGACTTGCCCTGTTTTTCCAGGGCGAAGAGTTTCTCCTCCAGCGCCGGCGAGCACAGCCCGAGGTCTTCCACCAGACGGTGGTTGCCCAGATGGTAGGTTTCGCCGTTGATGTCACCGCGCACACCACGCCCGGGCAATGCCTCGAAGTTATCCACAACGTGGGACGGCAGGTTTTTATCCACCGCCGCGTTGGCAATGGCCAGGGACACCGGGTGGTCGGAACGCCCCGCCAGACTCGCGGCCAGGGCCGGCGCGCTGTCCTGCACGGTGTCGAACAGCGGCACATAGTCGGTTTGCACCGGCTTGCCGTGGGTGATGGTGCCGGTCTTGTCCAGGGCCAGGTAGTCGAGCTTGTAACCGCCCTCCAGGTACACGCCGCCCTTGATCAGGATGCCTTTGCGCGCCGCCGCCGCAAGGCCGCTGACGATGGTCACCGGGGTGGAGATCACCAGGGCGCACGGGCACGCGACCACCAGCAACACCAGGGCGCGGTAGATCCAGTCGAACCAGACGCCCGCCATGAACAGCGGCGGGATGACGGCCACGCCCAGGGCAAACAAGAACACCGCCGGGGTGTAGATTTTCGAGAAGCTGTCGACAAAACGCTGGGTCGGTGCCCGCGCGCCCTGAGCCTGCTCCACCGCGTGGATGATCCGCGCCAGGGTGGAGTTGTTGGCGCCTGCGGTCACTTTATATTCCAGGGAGCCAGCCTGGTTGATCGTACCGGCGAAGACTTTATCGCCCACGGTCTTTTCAATCGGCAGGCTTTCACCGGTGATCGGTGCCTGGTCGATGGTGGATTGACCAGCAGTCACCTCACCGTCCAGGCCGATGCGCTCGCCGGGCTTGACCCGCACAATGGCGCCAAGATCAATGCTTTTGACCTCCTGTTCCATCCAGGAACCATCAGCCTGCCGCACCGTGGCCTGTTCCGGGGTCATCTGCATCAAGCCGCTGATGGCATTGCGCGCACGGTCCAGGGACTTGGCTTCGATCAACTCGGCCACCGTAAACAGGAACATCACCATCGCCGCTTCCGGCCACTGGCCAATCAGCACCGCACCGGTCACGGCGATACTCATCAGTGCGTTGATGTTCAGGTTGAGGTTTTTCAGGGCAATCCAGCCCTTTTTGTAGGTGGTGAGGCCACCGCTGAGGATCGACACCAATGCCACCAGGGCGATCACCCAGGTCGGTGCAATGCCGCTGAAATGCAGGACCTCGGCGCCCAACGCGCCCACGCCCGACACAGCCAGCGGCCACCAGTGCTTCTTGGCAGGCGGGGCGGCAGCAGGCGTGCCTTCTTCAATCGGGTCGGCCTGCATGCCGATGGATTTGATCGCGTCGATGATCGGCGCAGTGCTCGGCAAATCGTGGGTGACGCCGAGGATGCGGTTGATCAGGTTGAAGTCCAACTGCTGCACGCCGGCAAGCTTGCCCAATTTGTTCTGGATCAGCGTCTGCTCAGTAGGGCAGTCCATCGCTTCGATGCGAAAGGTGCTCAGGCGCGAGCCGGCGGTGGGGGCGTCGCTCAGTTGCACCCGCGCAGGTGCCGGAGCGCCGGAACAGCAGGCGCCGCCGTGGTCATGTACCGGCTTGAGCGTGTGCTCGCTGTGATCGTGGTCGTGCTTGTGCGGGGTGTGGAGGGAATCGCTCATGGTGTCGCGTCCGGAAAGGTGCCTGTTGCCAAGTAAAGACCCTGTAGCCACTATAGGGTCAAGCACCCATTTGGAGATTGCTGCGATGAAGATCGGCGAACTGGCCAAACTCACCGACTGCCCGGTGGAAACCATCCGTTATTACGAGAAGGAAGGCCTGCTGCCACCCCCCGCACGCACGGACGGCAACTACCGCGTGTACACCCAGGCGCATACCGAGCGGCTGATCTTTATCCGCAACTGCCGCAGCCTCGACATGACACTGGAAGAAATCCGCAGCCTGCTCAGCCTGCGCGACAGCCCCCAGGACCAGTGCGAAAGCGTGAATGCGTTGATTGATGAGCATATCCACCATGTAAAGGCGCGGATCGATGGGCTGCTGGCGTTGCAGGAGCAATTGCTGGACCTGCGCCAGCGCTGCGGGGGTGGGGAGCCGTGTGGAATCCTGCAGCAGTTGGAAGTCAGCGGAGGGATTGCGGCCAGCGAGGCCGAGCCCTCGCACGTGGGCCGCAGCCACGGCCACTGACTCAGGCTGATAACCGAATCAAAATGTGGGAGGGGGCTTGCCCCCGATAGCGGTGTGTCAGTCAGAATATCTGCTACTGACACACCGTAATCGGGGGCAAGCCCCCTCCCACATTTTTGACCGAGACAAGCTTTAGATCGCCACGTCTGCCTTGATGCTCGGATCCGCGTCATAGCCAACGATTTCGAAGTCTTCGAACTTGTAGTCGTAGATCGATGCCGGTTTACGCTTGATCACCAGTTCCGGCAGCTTTTTCGGCGTGCGCGCCAGCTGGGTGCGGATCTGTTCCATGTGGTTGCTGTAGGCATGGGTATCGCCGGTGGTGACGATGATCTCGTGGGGGATCAGGTCGCACTGCTGCGCCAGCATGTGGGTGAGCAACGCCAGCGCGGCGGTGTTATAGGGCAGGCCGAGGAAGACATCGGAGCTGCGGATGTACAACTGCATCGACAGGTGGCCGTCGTGCACGAACGCCTGGTAGAGCAGGTGACACGGGGGCAGCGCTTGCTTGCCGTTACGCGCATTTTCCTGGGGGCTCTTGGTTTCGTCCGGCAGGTATTCGACGTTCCAGCCGTGGAACAGGATGCGGCGGCTGTTGGGGTTGGTCTTGAGCGTGTGAACCATGTAGTCGATCTGGTTGATCGTGCCGCCGTCCTTGGTGGGCCAGGCGGTCCACTGCTCGCCGTACACCGGGCCCAGGTCGCCGTCTTCGGTGGCCCATTCGTCCCAGATGCGCACGCCGTTTTCGTTGAGCCACTTGATGTTGGTATTACCGCTCAACATCCAGATCAGCTCGTTGGCGATGCTTTTGAAGTGCAGCTTCTTGGTGGTCAGCAGCGGGAAGCCGTCGGCCAGGTTATGCCGATACTGGCGGGCGAACACGGCCTTGGTGCCGGTGCCGGTACGATCGCCCTTGGTCAGGCCATTGGTCACGACGTCGTGCAGGAGTTCGAGGTATTGCTTCATGTGATTACCCGTATCGTTGAAGCCAGGACCTCCTGGTCCTGGCATTCGAATTTAAAGCGTGGCGTTCTTCAGCGGTTGCGGACGGTTGTACGCCCACCACAACAGGCCCAGGCCCGCCAGGATCATCGGAATACTGAGGACCTGGCCCATGGTCAGCCAGCCCCACGCCAGGTAGCCCAACTGCGCATCCGGCACCCGCACGAACTCGACGATAAAGCGGAAGATCCCGTAGAACAGCGCGAACATCCCGGAAACCGCCATGGTTGGGCGTGGTTTGCGCGAAAAGAGGTAGAGGATGAGGAACAGTGCCACACCTTCCAGGGCGAATTGGTACAGCTGCGACGGATGGCGCGGCAATTGCGCCGGGTCGCTGAACGGCGGGAACACCATGGCCCACGGCACGTCGGTGGGCTTGCCCCACAGCTCGGCGTTGATGAAGTTACCGATGCGCCCGGCGCCCAGGCCGATGGGCACCAACGGTGCGACGAAGTCCATCAACTGGAAGAACGACTTGCCGTTGCGCCGGCCGAACCACCAGGCGGCGATCATCACGCCGACAAAGCCGCCATGGAACGCCATGCCGCCCTTCCACACTTCGAAGATCAGCGTCGGGTTGGCGATATACGCCGACAAATCGTAAAACAGCACATACCCCAGGCGCCCGCCGACGATTACCCCCATCGACATCCAGAACACCATGTCGGAGAGCTTCTCCTTGGTCCAGGTCGGGTCGAAACGGTTCAGGCGCCGGGAAGCCAGCAGCCAGGCACCGCCGATGCCGATCAGGTACATCAACCCGTACCAGTGGATTTTCAGCGGACCGATGGCCAGGGCCACCGGATCGATCTGCGGGTAAGGCAGCATTGCGACTCCTCGTTAAACATTTAGTCATGACGCATCGGACCATGCCGATGCGCGATTAAGCCTGCGTTACAGCTGCGAGATCAAATTAAGAAGTTCACATACACACCCAACGGCCCGGCATGTTAACGGATGGAAGGTGCGCGGCCCAACTTCGTTGCGATGGAACGCTCGCAGTTGTGTGGGTAGAGTGAGGAAAAACACACAAGGGATCGCCCGATGTGCCTGATTGTCTTTGCCTGGCGGCCGGGCCATGCCCAGCCGCTGATCGTCGCGGCCAACCGCGATGAGTTCTACGCCCGGCCCAGCCTGCCCCTGGCGCAATGGCCGGATCTACCCCAGGTCTATGCCGGTCGCGACCAGGAAGCGGGCGGCACCTGGCTGGGGGTTAACGCCGACGGGCGCTTTGCCGCGTTGACCAATATCCGCGACCCGCACCAGCCACCGTCACGCAAGTCCCGTGGCGAACTGGTGGCGCGTTTTCTCAGTGGTTCGCTGTCGATTGACGACTATCTGGCCGATGTTAATGGCCGCTCGATTGAATACGCCGGCTTCAACCTGCTGGTAGGCACACCGGACCAACTGTGGCATTACAACGCCAACGAGACCACGCCGACGCGGTTGAAGGCCGGCGTGTACGGTTTGTCCAATGCCGGGCTGGATACGCCCTGGCCGAAGTTGCTCAAGGCCAGGGCCGCACTCGCAGACATCCTCGACGATCCGCAGCCACAGGCGTTGCTGGATATCTTGAGCGACCCGCAGACCGCACAGTTCGCCGAGCTGCCGGATACCGGCGTCGGCCTGGCGACGGAGAGCCTGTTGTCGAGCGTATTTATCGCCAGCCCCAGTTACGGAACACGGGCGAGCACGGCGCTGATTGTGAATGCCGACGGCACGCGGCGGATGGTGGAGCGCAGTTTCGGGCCGCAGGGTGGCAGGCTGGGTGAAGTCGAACTCAATCTTTAATCACACCAAAAATCAAATGTGGGAGGGGGCTTGCCCCCGATTGCGGTGTATCAGTACCAGATACTCTGACTGACACACTGCTATCGGGGGCAAGCCCCCTCCCACAATTGGATGTTCATTGGCAGGTCTAAAGGGTTTTCGCAGAAGCCGGATTGATCATTCGGGTCAGCCCCAGATTCTTCAGCGCCAATTGCAGCGAGCTGTGGATAACCTGCGGGTTGTCGATGGTCATCAGCTCGGCCAGCAAATCCTTGGCCATGCTCAATTCAACCTGACGCAGCATCCACTTCACTTTCGGCAAGTTGGTGGCGTTCATCGACAGGCTGTCAAAGCCCATCGCCATCAACAGCACCGCCGCCGCCGGGTCGCCGGCCATTTCCCCGCAGATACTCACCGGCTTGCCTTCGGCATGGGCGTCGCGTACGACGTGTTGCAGCGCTTGCAGCACGGCCGGGTGCAGGTAGTCGTAAAGGTCGGCGACCCGTGGGTTGTTGCGGTCCACGGCCAGCAGGTACTGGGTCAGGTCGTTGGAGCCCACGGACAGGAAGTCCACCTGCCGCGCCAGCTCCTTGGCCTGATACACCGCCGCCGGAATTTCGATCATCACGCCGATCGGCGGCATCGGCACGTCGGCGCCTTCGTCGCGCACTTCGCCCCAGGCGCGGTGGATCAGGTGCAGGGCTTCTTCCAGCTCGTGGGTGCCGGAGATCATCGGCAGCAGGATACGCAGGTTGTTCAGGCCTTCGCTGGCCTTGAGCATGGCGCGGGTCTGCACCAGGAAAATTTCAGGGTGGTCGAGGGTGACGCGAATACCGCGCCAGCCGAGGAAGGGGTTGTCTTCCTTGATCGGGAAATACGACAGTGACTTGTCGCCGCCGATATCCAGGCTGCGCATGGTCACCGGCAACGGATGGAAGGCTTGCAGTTGCTCGCGATAAATCGCCAGCTGCTCCTTCTCACTCGGGAAACGCTGGTTGATCATGAACGGCACTTCGGTGCGGTACAGCCCTACCCCTTCCGCGCCGCGCTGTTGCGCACGGGCCACATCGGCCAGCAGGCCGGTGTTGACCAGCAGTGGCACACGGTGGCCGTCGATGGTCACGCACGGCAGTTCGCGCAATGAGTCCAGGCCCAGCGCCAGCTGTTTCTCTTCCTCGACCACTTCGGCGTATTGCTTGCGCAGCAATTCGCTGGGGTTGGTGAAGACTTCGCCGCGATGGCCATCGACGATCATGTCGATACCATCCACTTTGGAATACGGCAGGTCCACCAGGCCCATCACCGTCGGGATGCCCATGGCACGGGCCAGGATCGCCACGTGGGAGTTGCCCGAACCCAATACCGAGACCAGGCCCACCAGTTTGCCCTCAGGCACTTCGCCGAGCATGGTGGCGGTCAGTTCTTCGCTGATCAGGATGGTGTTGTCGGGGTAGACCAGGTTGGTGGTGCGGTCTTCCTGCAGGTAGGCGAGCAGACGGCGACCCAGGTCGCGTACATCCGAGGCACGTTCGCGCAGGTAGGCGTCGTCCATCATTTCGAAACGGTTGACGTGATCGGTGACCACCTGGCGCAGTGCACCCTGGGCCCACTGGCCGGTCTTGATCACGGTCTTGACTTCGTTACCCAGGGACGCGTCGTCCAGCATCATCTGGTAGACATCGAACAGCGCACGCTCTTCGGGGCGCAACTGGGTCGCCAGCTTGGTCGACAGGTTGCGCATGTCGGCGCGCACGCCTTCCAGGGCGGTCTTGAACAGTTTGATCTCAGCGTCGATGTCATCGACGGTCTTGTCCGGCACCACGTCGAGGTCGGCCGGTGGCAGCATGACCACGGCGGTACCCACGGCGGCACCCGGCGAACCCGGCACGCCGACGAACTTGGCTTCCTGGATGCCCTTGCCCTGGCGCCCCAGGCCGCGAATCGAGCCGGTGGCCTCGGCGTGGGCGATAACCCCGGCGAGCTGCGCGCTCATGGTCACCAGGAAGGCTTCTTCACCTTCGTCGAACTGACGGCGTTCTTTCTGTTGGATGACCAGTACGCCGACAACGCGGCGGTGGTGAATGATCGGTGCACCGAGGAACGAGGCGTAGCGTTCTTCGCCGGTTTCGGCAAAGTAGCGATAACGCGGGTGATCGGCCGCATTTTCAAGGTTCAGGGGTTCTTCACGCGTCCCCACCAGGCCCACCAGACCTTCATTGGGCGCCATGCTGACTTTGCCGATGGAGCGCTTGTTCAAGCCCTCCGTGGCCATCAGCACAAAACGGTTGGTCTCGGGGTCCAGCAGGTAAACCGAGCAGACCTGGCTGCCCATGGCTTCCTTGACGCGCAACACAATAATCCCCAACGCCGCCTTGAGATCCTTGGCGGAGTTAACTTCCTGGACGATCTTGCGCAGCGTATTGAGCATGGCTCGGGGTCGAACTCCGTCGTCAGTCGCGCGATAAAAGGCGCGGGGCAAGCTCTTTGAGAGCGCGACGATAAACCTCGCGCTTGAATGTCACCACCTGGCCCAGCGGGTACCAATAACTGACCCAGCGCCAGCCATCGAACTCCGGTTTACCGGTCAAATCCATCCGCACCCGCTGCTCATTGGAGATCAGGCGCAGGAGAAACCACTTCTGCTTCTGGCCGATACACAGCGGTTGGCTGTGGGTACGCACCAGGCGTTGCGGCAAACGATAGCGCAACCAGCCACGGGTACAGGCCAGAATTTGCACATCTTCGCGCTCAAGGCCGACTTCTTCGTTCAACTCACGGTACAAGGCGTCTTCAGGGGTTTCATCGGGGTTGATCCCACCTTGAGGAAACTGCCAGGCATCTTGGTTGATTCGGCGAGCCCATAGCACCTGTCCGGCATCATTCGTGAGAATAATCCCGACATTAGGACGGAAACCATCGGGGTCGATCACGGCAACAACCTCGCAAACGCATATCACCGCATTGTTCCACAAAGCTTCCTCCAGCGGCAACGAGGCTTCTTACCTTATGTGCACTCTTGTGAAAAGACCGTATTCTGGACGCCTTTTTACAGACTTTTCAGCGAGTAACTGCAATGCGCCTGGCTTTATTCGACTTGGACAACACCCTGATCGGCGGTGACAGCGACCACGCCTGGGGCGATTACCTGTGTGAACGCGGGATTCTCGATGCGGTGGCCTACAAGGCCCGCAACGACGAGTTTTATCAGGACTACCTGGCCGGCACGCTGGACAACGCCGCTTACCTGAACTTCTGCCTGGAAATCCTCGGCCGCACCGAAATGGCTCAGCTGGACGAATGGCACAACGACTATATGCGCGACTGCATCGAGCCGATCATCTTGCCCAAGGCGCTGGAACTGCTGGCCAAACACCGCGCCGCCGGCGACAAGCTGGTGATCATCACCGCCACCAACCGTTTCGTCACCGCGCCGATTGCCGCACGCCTGGGCGTTGAAACCCTGATTGCCACCGAATGCGAGATGGAAAATGGCCGCTACACCGGACGCAGCACCGATGTGCCGTGCTTTCGCGAAGGCAAGGTGACGCGTTTGAACCGTTGGCTGGAGGAGACCGGGTATAGCCTGGAGGACAGCTACTTCTATAGCGACTCGATGAATGATTTGCCGTTGCTGGAGCAGGTGACGCACCCGGTGGCGGTGGACCCGGACCCCAATCTTCGTGCTGAGGCTGAACGGCGCGGCTGGCCGGTGATTACGCTGCGCAGCTGACCCCCCAACCCTGTAGGAGCGAGCTTGCTCGCGAAAAACCTGAGAGCGCCGCGTGCATCCAGGATACCCGCGTCATCGTTGACGTTCTTCGCGAGCAAGCTCGCTCCTACACGGGCTTGGCCCCCATAAGCCCGGCAATCGCCACAAACCCCACCAGGCTCACCACCGCGAGCACCACAGTGAAATTCAGGCTGCCACCCTCGCCTCTACGCAAGCGATTAAGCCGCGCCACCAGCCAGAACCATGCCAGCGCCGCCACGGTGTAGAGAATGCTGGAGCCCAGAATCCAGGTTTGCCCCAGCGGCCAGCCAGTCAGGTGCACCAGCCACCAGCCGGTGAACGGCATGCTGAGCAGGCAAATGCCCATCAGCAGCCACACAAATGCCCACGGCCGTTGCATAGTCACCGCCGGCCCGGCGCTGCGCTTGCGCCAGGCCAGTACCGCCAGGCCGAGGCCGCTGAGCAGCAGCAACACGGTGGCGGCGATGTGGATAACCTTGAGGGTGGTCAGCGTTTCCATAGTCTCGATTCCTTGAAGGCCGCTCAGTCAGCTTAGTCGCTCAACCGAGGAACAACTGGTAGGCCGGGTTTTCGCTTTCATCCCAGTACGGGTAGCCGATTTCCGCCAGGGCCGCCGGCACCAGGTGGCGCTCGTCCGCCGGCACTTGCAGGCCGGCGACCACACGGCCATCGGCCGCGCCGTGGTTGCGATAGTGGAACATCGAGATATTCCAGCGCCCGCCCAGTTTGTTAAGAAAGTTGAACAACGCCCCCGGCCGTTCGGGGAACTCAAAACGAAACACCAGCTCGTCGCTGACCTTGGCGGCGTGACCACCCACCATATGGCGGATATGCAGCTTGGCCAATTCGTTTTCGGTCAGGTCCAGCACCGGGAAACCCTGGTCCGTGAGGCTTGCGATCAACGCACTGCGCGGATCGTTTTCCGGGTGGGTCTGCACGCCGACGAAGATGTGGGCCTCGCTGCCGGTGTGATAGCGGTAGTTGAATTCGGTAATCTGGCGCTTGCCCACCGCCTCGCAGAACGCCTTGAAGCTGCCCGGCTTCTCGGGAATGGTCACGGCGATGATGGCTTCGCGGCCTTCACCCAGCTCGGCACGTTCGGCTACATGGCGCAGGCGGTCGAAGTTGACGTTGGCGCCCGAATCGATGGCGACAAAGGTCTTGCCGCTGACGCCGCGGGTCTCGACGTACTTCTTGATCCCGGCCACGCCCAACGCACCGGCCGGCTCGGTGATGGAGCGGGTGTCGTCGTAGATGTCCTTGATCGCCGCACAGATTTCATCGGTGCTGACGGTGATCACTTCATCCACATAGTCTTTGCAGATGTCGAAGGTGTGCTGGCCGATCTGCGCCACCGCCACGCCATCGGCGAAGATGCCCACGGTCGGCAACACCACACGCTCACCGGCGGCCATCGCCGCTTGCAGGCAGTTGGAGTCGTCCGGCTCGACGCCGATGATCCTGATCTCCGGACGCAGGTATTTCACGTACGCCGCGATACCGGCGATCAGCCCGCCGCCGCCCACCGGTACGAAGATCGCATCCAGCGGCCCGGGGTGCTGGCGCAGGATTTCCATCGCCACCGTGCCCTGCCCGGCAATGGTGTGCGGATCATCGTAGGGGTGAATGTAGACGTAGCCTTTTTCATCGACCAGCTTGAGCGAATAGGCCAGCGCCTCCGGGAAGGAATCGCCGTGCAGTACCACTTTGCCGCCACGGGAGCGCACGCCTTCGACCTTGATTTCCGGCGTGGTCTTGGGCATCACGATGGTCGCCTTGACCCCCAGCACCTTGGCCGCCAGGGCCAGGCCCTGGGCATGGTTGCCCGCCGAGGCGGTGACCACGCCGCGTGCGCGTTCTTCGGCACTGAGCTGGGTCAGTTTGTTGTAGGCGCCGCGAATCTTGAACGAGAACACCGGCTGCAAGTCTTCGCGCTTGAGCCAAATCTGATTGCCCAGCCGCTCGGAAAGCTGGCGGGCAGTCTGCAAGGGTGTTTCTACGGCAACGTCGTAAACGCGCGAGGTGAGGATCTTTTTGACGTAGTGTTCAAGCATCGGCAGGCATCTACTTCGGGGGTTGGGCAGGACCACGGAGTCTAACCCGGCTTTTGGCCGGGAGACCACACGAATCCCAAGGTTTGTTGGGGTATACTCGCCGCCCTCGATAACTCCCCGCCCGCTCCGGAGCCCGCATGACCCAGGATCAACTCAAACAGGCAGTGGCCCAGGCCGCCGTCGATTTAATCCTTCCCAAACTCGACGACAAGAGCGTCGTCGGTGTCGGCACCGGCTCCACTGCCAACTGCTTTATCGATGCGCTGGCCCAGCACAAAGGCGCGTTCGATGGCGCCGTGGCCAGCTCCGAAGCGACCGCCGCACGCCTTAAAGGCCATGGCATTCCGGTGTACGAGCTCAACACCGTGAGCGACCTGGAGTTCTACATCGACGGCGCGGACGAAAGCGATGAACACCTGAACCTGATCAAGGGCGGCGGCGCAGCCCTGACCCGCGAGAAAATCGTCGCGGCCGTGGCCAAGACCTTCATTTGCATCGCCGACGCCAGCAAGCTGGTGCCGGTACTCGGTGCTTTCCCGCTGCCGGTGGAAGTCATCCCGATGGCCCGCAGCCACGTGGCCCGCGAGCTGGTGAAACTGGGCGGCGACCCGGTGTACCGCGAAGGCGTGCTGACCGATAACGGCAACATTATCCTCGATGTGTTCAACATGCAGATCACCCACCCGGTGGAGCTGGAGACGCAGATCAACGCCATCGTTGGCGTGGTCACCAACGGCCTGTTCGCCGCACGTCCGGCGGATGTGCTGCTGCTGGGCACCCCGGAAGGCGTAAAAACCCTCAAAGCCTAAAGACACCACAACTCCAATGTGGCAGTTCCAATGTGGGAGGGGCAAGCCCCCTCTCCCATTTGGTATGTGCTCCACGCTGGATTTATGTAACACAGCGTGCAGTGGATGTTCTGATCAGGGCTTTTTGAACACGTAGAACAGGTTCGGCTCACTGACCAGATACAGCGTGCCCTCGTCGTCCATGGCGATGCCTTCGGCCTGGGGCACACGCTTTTTCAGGCCGTGGCGCCCGTTGAGCAGCGACAGACTGCTCAGCGGGCGACCGTCGATGTCCAGCTCCAGCACCAGGAATGACTCATCCGACAGCGCCAGCAAATGGCCGCTGCGCTCATCGTATTGCAGGCTCGACAGGTCGCGCACAAACAGCCCGGCATCGCGCTTGGGGTTGTTGATCACGTGTACCGAGTAGGTTTTTTCCGCTTTGAAATGGGGAAAACCGTGGACTTCGTAAATCACCATCGGGTCGCGTTCCTTGGCGACAAACAGGCGCTGGCCCACCGAGTCATAGGCCAGGCCCTCAAAGCCCTTGTTGCTGCCAATGTGCACGCCCAGGGTCATCTGCTCCGCATCGGCCGCATCGAGAAACTGGGTGTCGTCATCCACATGCACCTTGATCAGCCGCTGCTGGCGCTCGTCGCTGATCACATAGATGTTGTCGCTGATGAACTCCACCGCCTCGGCATCGCCAAAACCCACCAGGGGAATCCGCCGCAGGATCTTGCCCTGCAGGGACAGCTCGACCAACTCGGCGTTTTTATTGGTGACGGTAAACAGGCTTTTGCGCACGGGGTCGTAGGTGAGGGCCGACACATCGTCGTCGAGCCCCTCGATCACCTGGCCCTCCAGGGACACGCGGTAATCGGCCAGGCCTATGCTGCGTTCATCGGCGGGCTGATGCCACACCCGCCAGTTGAACCAGGCACGTTCGAACAGACGAAACTGTTGCGCAACGACCCCGGCGGCAACCAGGGCAATCAGAATCAGGATGACTAAAGCGGGTTTGGGGCGGGCAAGTCGACGCATCGGGGCGGGCTCGGTGAAAAAACTGGCGAATAGATATCAAGGTCGCCTGAATTTAAACTTAAACGCGCCGGGATGCCTGTCGAATGCCGCTATTTGAGAAATGCCTGACGTAAACGTACGTTATTTCTGTTTCTCAAAACGATAAAACAGATTCGGCTCACTGACGATATACAGCGTACCGCTCTCGTCCATGGTCACGCCTTCGGCACGCGGGATGGTGTCCTTCAGGCCGTTGAAACCGCCCAGCAAGGTCATGAAGCTGACTTGCTCACCCTTCTCGTCCAGCTCCAGCAACAGGTGGGAGTCGGCCGACAGCACCAGCAGATGCCCGGTACGCGGGTCGACGGCCAGCGCCGAGAGGTTGCGCATATCAAGCTCGGTGCTGGCCAGTTTTTGCTTGTCGCCTGCCAGGGTCTGGCTGCCATCGCTTTTCCAGGTGAACAGCGCCGGTGGGCGCTCTTCGCCCAGCACGAGCTGCTGGTTGCGCTTGTCCCAGGTAATGGCTTCGAAGGCTTTGTTCTGGTCCTTGGACGGGCCGAGGTCATAACTGGGGAAATCGGCCTTGTTCAACGCCGTGGTGCCTGCATCGACCTTGATCAGGGTCAGGCTGTGCTGGCGCTCATCGACCACGGCCATCAGGCCGTTTTCCATCACCGTCACGCCTTCCGGGTTGTTCCAGCCATTGAGCGGCATCTTGCGCAGCACATCGCCTTGCAGGCTCAGCTCCACCAGGAACGGGTTCTTGCCCATCACGGAAAACAGGGTTTTTGTCTGGGGGTTGTAGGACAGGTCCGAAGCCTCATCCTTCTCCATACCGGGCAGCAGCTTGGCGTCGATGACCACGCGATAGTCCGGCAGCCACACACTTTCCCGGCGTTCGGCCGGGCTTTCAAAACCCTCCAGCACCCACAGCACACCCCGATCGTCCCAGTGCATGGCCCAGGCGATGCCATACAGGATCGCACCGGCCAGGAACACCCAGGAATACCAGCGCATGGTCAGGCGCGAGCGAAGCGTAGGTTTGGAAGTGGGCAGAGGCACGGCCATGGGGCGCTTTTTTCCGGAAAGTCAGCGGTAGGGAATAGCACAGGATCGGGATTATCCGGGTGACGTGTGAAAAAAATGCAAAAACACCGGTTTTGGCAGATGTACACAATCAAATGTGGGAGGGGGCTTGCCCCCGATAGCGGAGTGTCAGCCACAGATTTGCTGGCTGACACACTGCAATCGGGGGCAAGCCCCCTCCCACATTTTTACCGCACTTCGTCATGAAAAAATCAGCGCACCACGCTTTCGAAGCGGTTCACGCCCGACAACTCCAGCACCAGCTTGTCACCGACATTCAGCGGCCCGACGCCCGCCGGTGTGCCGGTCAGGATCACGTCACCGGCCTGCAGCGAGAAGCAGCCGGCCATGTGCTGGATCATCGGCACGATCGGGTTGAGCATCTGCGCACTGTTGCCGTTCTGACGCACTTCGCCATTGATGGTCAGGCGAATGCCGATATCGGTCACGTCGGCGAACGTGCTGCTCACCACGAAAGGCGCGATCACCGCTGCGCCGTCGAACGACTTGGCGATCTCCCATGGCAGGCCCTTGGCCTTGAGCTCCGCCTGTTTGTCGCGCAGGGTCAGGTCCAGGGCCGGGGCGAAGCCGGAGATGGCGTCCAGCACTTCTTCGCGGCTTGGCTTGTTCGACAACGGCTTGCCGATCAGCACCGCGATCTCCGCTTCGTAATGCACCGAACCGCGCTCGGTTGGAATGGCGAAACCGCCTTCGAGCGGCACCACGCAACTGCCCGGCTTGATGAACAGCAGCGGCTCGGTGGGTACCGGGTTGTCCAGTTCCTTGGCGTGCTCGGCGTAGTTACGCCCGATGCACACCACTTTACCCATTGGAAAGTGGATGTTGGTGCCGTCGACGTACTTGTGCTGGTAGCTCATGAAACGACTCCTTCAGGGGCGGTTAAACAGCGAAGATCTTGCCAGGGTTCATGATCCCGTTGGGGTCGAACACGGCTTTCACTGCTTTCATGTATTCGATTTCAACCGGCGAACGGCTGTAGGTCAGGTAATCGCGCTTGGTCATGCCTACGCCGTGTTCGGCGGAGATCGAGCCGTTGTACTTGGCGACGGTCTCGAACACCCACTTGTTCACGGTGGCGCACTTGGCGAAGAACTCGTCCTTGCTCAGGTTTTCCGGCTTGAGGATGTTCAGGTGCAGGTTACCGTCGCCGATGTGACCGAACCAGACGATTTCGAAATCCGGGTAGTGTTCGCCGACGATTGCGTCAATTTCGCCGAGGAACGCCGGCACCTTGGAAACGGTGACCGAAATATCGTTTTTGTACGGCGTCCAGTGGGAGATCGTCTCGGAGATGTACTCGCGCAGTTTCCACAGGTTATGCAGTTGGGTTTCGCTCTGGCTCATCACGCCGTCCAGCACCCAGCCCTGCTCGACACAGTGCTCAAAGGTTTCCAGGGCGTGATTGGCGACTTCTTCGGTGGTGGCTTCGAATTCCAGCAGTGCGTAGAACGGGCATTCGGTCTCGAACGGCGCCGGCACATCGCCACGGCCGAGGACCTTGGCCAGGGCCTTGTCGGAAAAGAATTCGAACGCGGTCAGGTCGAGCTTGCCCTGGAAGGCGTGCAGCACCGGCATGATCGAGTCGAAGTCGGTGGTGCCAAGCACCATGGCCGTGAGGTTTTTCGGCGCACGGTCCAGGCGCATGGTGGCTTCCACCACAAAGCCCAGGGTGCCTTCGGCGCCGATGAACAGCTGGCGCATGTCGTAGCCGGTGGCGTTCTTGATCAGGTCGCGGTTCAGTTCCAGCACATCGCCCTTGCCGGTGACCACTTTCATCCCGGCCACCCAGTTGCGGGTCATGCCGTAGCGAATCACCTTGATCCCGCCGGCATTGGTGCCGATATTGCCGCCAATCTGGCTGGAACCGGACGATGCGAAATCCACCGGGTAGTACAGGCCGTGTTCTTCAGCGACGTTCTGCAACTGCTTGGTGACCACGCCCGGCTGGCACTTGGCGGTGCGGTCGGTGAGGTTCACGTCGAGAATCTGGTTCATGTAGTCGAACGACACCACCACCTCGCCATTGGCCGCAACGGCCGCCGCCGACAGGCCGGTGCGGCCGCCGGACGGCACCAGCGCCACCTTGTGGGTATTGGCCCAACGGACGATGGCCTGCACCTGCTCGGTGGTCTTGGGGAACACGATGGCGCATGGCGCGGGCGCGAAGTGCTTGGTCCAATCCTTGCCGTAAGCCTCCAGGGAGTCGGCGTCGGTCAGCACTTTGCCGGGCTCAACCAGGGTCTTCAGCTCATCAATCAGGGCAGGATGGGTCATCGACAGAACTCTCGAACAATTCATGGTCATCCTGAGAACGCTTCACGTCGCAGGAATAGGTGTTTAGCGGGGCGCGTATGCTAGCATACCGCCCCCGCAGGACAGAGCCCAAGGGCGTTTCTGCGGTGACGGCTTTCCTGCCGTCCGGGTCAGCTTGCGCTGCTCGATTCCCTGCCATTTTTCTCCGGGATACAGGTTTACGCAGATGAGCAAGACTTCTCTCGATAAGAGCAAGATCAAGTTCCTTCTTCTGGAAGGCGTCCACCCATCGGCTGTCGACGTTCTGAAAGCCGCCGGGTACACCAGCATTGAGTACATCACCAGTTCTCTGCCGGAAGCCCAGCTCAAGGAAAAGATCGCCGACGCGCACTTTATCGGCATTCGCTCCCGCACTCAGCTGACCGAAGAGATCTTCGACCACGCCAAGAAACTCGTGGCCGTCGGCTGTTTCTGCATCGGCACCAACCAGGTCGACCTCAACGCGGCGCGCGAGCGCGGTATCGCGGTGTTCAACGCACCCTACTCCAACACCCGTTCCGTTGCGGAGCTGGTGCTGGCCGAGGCCATCCTGCTGCTGCGCGGTATCCCCGAGAAGAACGCGTCCTGCCACCGTGGCGGCTGGATCAAGAGCGCGGCCAATTCCTTCGAAATTCGCGGCAAGAAGCTGGGGATCGTCGGTTACGGTTCGATCGGCACACAGCTGTCGGTACTGGCAGAAGGCTTAGGGATGCAGGTGTTCTTCTACGACACCCTGACCAAGCTGCCGCTGGGCAACGCCACGCAAGTGTCGAGCCTGACCGAGCTGCTGGGCATGTCCGACATCGTCACCCTGCACGTTCCGGAAACCGCCGAGACCCAGTGGATGATCGGCGAGAAGGAAATCCGTGCGATCAAGAAAGGCGGGATCCTGATCAACGCCGCACGCGGCACGGTGGTCGAGCTGGACGCCCTGGCCGACGCGATCAAGGACAAGCACCTGATCGGCGCCGCCATCGACGTGTTCCCGGTGGAGCCACGCTCCAACGATGACATCTTCGAAAGCCCGCTGCGCGGCCTGGACAACGTGATCCTGACCCCGCATATCGGCGGCTCCACCGCTGAAGCCCAGGCCAACATCGGCCTGGAAGTCTCGGAAAAGCTGGTCAAGTACAGCGACAACGGTACCTCGGTATCGTCGGTCAACTTCCCGGAAGTGGCCCTGCCGGCTCACCCTGGCAAGCACCGTCTGCTGCACATCCACCAGAACATTCCGGGTGTGATGATGGAGATCAACAAGGTCTTCGCGGAAAACGGCATCAACATCTCCGGTCAGTTCCTGCAGACCAACGAGAAGGTCGGCTACGTGGTAATCGACGTCGACGCCGAGTACTCGGACCTGGCGCAAGAGAAGCTGCAGCACATCAACGGCACGATTCGTAGCCGCGTGTTGTTCTAACGCTTTAAACGCTGCACAAAAAAGGGAGACCCGGCGGGTCTCCCTTTTTTTCGCCTTTTGATCGTTCCCACGCTCTGCGTGGGAATGCCGCTCGGGACGCTCTGCGTCCTGCTCTCAGTGAATAACCAGGCACGTGCGAGATGGCGACGCGGAGCGTCACGGGATGCATTCCCACGCGGAGCGAGGGAACGATCAGTCTGCACAACGCTTACTTGACGTTAACCGTGATGACTTTCGAGGCAACCGTCGGGTTGAACTGCATGTGCAGCTTGTCGCCGGCCACCAGTTGCAAGGTGTGCTTGCCGGGGGTCAGGGTCAATTCGGTCTCGGTCTGGGCCTTGCCGTAATGGATCACGGTGTCGGTGGCCGGGATCGGCAGTTTTGCATCCGGCAGTTCTTTCTGGTCGATCAGAAGGTGGTGATGGCCGGTGCCGGGCGTCTGATCGGTGGCCGGTGCCAGTTTCAGGCCTTCCATGCCGAATTTCACGGTAAAGGTTTTATCGACGGTGGCGCCGTCTTTCGGCGAAACGATAAACACCTTGGCACCTTCAGGTGGAGCGCTACGCGGGATACCGTCAGCGGCGGTCGCCAACATCGAAGCGCCCAGCAACAGGCTGGCCAGGGTTGCACGGGACAAAAGGGCTTTCATTCGCTTCTCCAGTTTTTCTGTGAAATCTGTAGGGTTATGACAACTTCGCGGCAAATTGCTGTCCAAGGCACTCAACACCATAGCAAAACGATGCTGAACAGCGCCTCGTACATCCGAATTCCTTAGGAGTGACCATGCGCTTCTCGCCTGGCCTGTTACTGTTGCTTCCCCTTCTGAGCCCCTGGGCTCACGCCGAGCTGATCGACGACGTCAATGATCGCGGTGAACTGCGCATCGCCCTCGAAGCCAATACCCCGCCCTTCAATTTCAAGGAAGGCGACAAACTCACCGGCTTTGAAGTGGAGCTGGGCGAGCAACTGGCCAAGGAAATGGACGTTCGCCCTTCGTTTATCACCACCGATGATGCCGACCTGCTGAACGGCGTGGCGACCGGCAAATACGACGTGGCAATCAACCATATCGCTATGACTGCCGAGCTGAAGGATCGTTTCGATTTCAGCGCCGCGTATAACGACAAACCTGAACTGGCGATTCCGTTTCAGAAGGGCAACCCTGCGTTCAAGAGCAGCCTGGACGGGGCGTTGAAACGGGTGAAGGACGATGGTCGGTTAAAGGCGCTGGAAGAGAAGTGGCTCGACGGGAATACGCGATAACCCATGTGGGAGGGGGCTCGCCCCCGATGGCGGTGTATCAGTATCAAATGTGCTGACTGACAGAATGCTATCGGGGGCAAGCCCCCTCCCACATTGTGTTCCAGGCAAGACTTGAGGGATGGATCGGAGCCTTTTGCCTGCTCAGAACGGCTCGTTGCCGCGCCTACGAAACCAGCCGGTCAGGGACAGGCGTTCGCGCGTGGCGGGCAGGACTTCGTGGGGCACCTCGCCCGACAGGAACACCACCAGGCTGCCGCCGGCGGGCAGCACGTCATGTTCGATGCCGCCCTTGAGGTACATGCGCAACTGACCGCCGTGTTCGGGCAGCCAGGCGTCATTCAAATAAATCACGGCCGAGACCATGCGCCGGTCATCGTCGCGAAAACGGTCCAGGTGCTTGAGGTAGAACGCCCCGGGCGGGTACATCGCGAAGTGGCTTTCGAAGTCTTCCAGGCCGAGGAACAGGCCACGGTTCATCGCCAGGCGCAGGCTGTCCATCACGGCCATGTAGGTGTCGCAGACGGCGGCGTCGCCCTCTTCCAGCCATTGGATATGATCGCCGCGAATCCCCTCGCGAATTTCCTGGGCCGGCCCGCGCCCCACGGCCGCCGGGGCAAGCTCACCTTCGGCCGCACGTTTACGGCACTCGGCCGCCAGCTCCAGGGTCAGAGCCTGGGGCAGGAAGGCGTTCTGCTGCGACCAGCCTTTTTCGGCCAGGTCGTCGACAATGCGTTGCAGCAGCGGGTGATCGAGGGGTGTTTGCATGGCGCGCATAGTATCCATACGCCTGTGAATCCGACAGCGCCGTCGAGCGCCCGAATACACTTTAGTCAGGTGACTGATAGGACTTCTCGACAAATCCTACGCCCGACACGGACAATAGTGGCCGACTGACAGGAGTCCTTATGCGTCGTTTGTTTTTTTCCTTGCTGATGTTCTGCGTTTTACCCGCCTGGGCAGACGGCCATGACCAGTTGTACAAAGTCGCCGGCTGGGCCGAACAACGTGCGCACTTCAACGACGCCCTCACTGCCGCACAGCAGCGCTACCGCAACAGCCTGCCGCCGGCGGTGTACCAGGCGCTGGTGGACAACAGCAGCAAACGTTTCGCGGCCCAGGCCATGGACCAGCGTGCCGAAGCGCAATTGCGCAAGCACCTGGCGGACCCGAAACCGGCCCTCGCGTTTTTCCAATCGCCCCTGGGCCGCAAGATTGTCGCCGCCGAGCTGCTCGCCACGCGTCGCGACCAATTGGCGAAAAACGCCCAGGGCCTGCCGAAAATCCAGGCCGACGCCACCCGCAGCCTGATCATCGGCCACCTGGCCCAGGCTCTGCCCGCGCGTGAAGCGGGCGCCGAAGTCAGCCTGGCGATTGCCGGCGTGGCGGCGGACAGCTTGAGCCAGATGATCCCCGGCCTGCTGGGCGGCGGTCAGGCCCAGGGCATGTTGAATGGGCAGCGTGAGCGCTTGATGCAGCAGATCGACAAGGATCTGAATAACACGCTGCTGTACGTCTATCGGGACTTGTCCGACCCGGAGCTGGAAGAGTTCGCGACGTTTGCCGAATCACCGGAGGGGAAGGCGTATTATCAGGCGGCGCTGGCGGCCATCCGTGCGGGACTGGCTGTCGGCCAGAGCACCTCAAGCCTGGCGCAGTAATAAAAATGTGGGAGGGGGCTTGCCCCCGATTGCAATGGATCAGCTACACATAAGTTGACTGACCCACCGCTATCGGGGGCAAGCCCCCTCCCACATTTGGATTGTGTTACTTCAGTTGCTGCGTAAGAAAATTGAAGTACTCCTCGCGAATCTCGGGGATCTCATTGGCCAAATGATGCCGGCCGCGCTTGAGCATCAACACCTCAGGCCGATCGAACTTACTGCGCAGCACCTGCAAGTTGTGCCGCCAATCCACCGTCATATCCTCCTCACCCTGCACGATCACTGGCCGCCGAACGCTGCGGGGTGCGGCTTCGATGCGTTTGATCCAGCACGCCAGCGCGCCCACCCAGGCGGTGGGCAGTTGGCGCGGCTGCAACGGGTCGGCTTCGAGAAAAGGCCTGAATGCCGGGTCGTTGGAGTTATCGCTGAAACGTCGCGCGATGCCTTTGACGAACGGGCGCAGCAGGTAATAGCTGAGCTGCGACCAACCCCAGGCTCGCGGACGTACCAGGGGCGAGAGTAGGAACGTCTTGCCCTGGGCCGGGCTTTCGTCGCCGTGGTTGAGCAGGTGGTCAACCACGATTGCGCCACCGGTGCTTTGCCCGAACAGGTGCCAGGGTTGCGGCAGTTGCAACGCCGCGGCTTCGGCGAACAAGGCCTGCACCACGTGCTGGTACACCGCAAAATCATCGATGCTGGCCCGTATGCCGCTGGACAAGCCATGGCCCGGCAGGTCGCAGGCGATCACCACAAAGCCCTGCTCCAGCGCCCAGTCCACGGCATGGCGATACAGTCCCATGTGGTCGTAGAAGCCGTGGAACATGAACATCGTTGCCACCGGCGCCGAAGGCCACCACACCTGCGCAACCACCTCGAACCCGGCCACCTCCATACGCCCCAGGCGGCTCACGGCCTTGCGGGCCGGCAGGTCCAACCCGTAGAACCGCTGGTATACCCGCGCCTCGGCTGACAGCGGCTGCGCATGCATCAGGGGCTGCAAGCTTTCGCGCAGATGATCAGGGTCAAAGGTGACGGGCATAAAGGCTTCCAGACTGACGGCGAAGATGAATATCGAGCTGCGATATTCATCTGTCAGGACAAGCATGGCAAGCTACGCGACCCGCGAGGATACCTCTGAATGCGACAGCCCTACCGCACTGCCTTGTTCACCAGCCTGGTGCTGATTATCTGCGCCGGCGTGCTGTGGGCCGCGTATGACTGGTTCCAGGGCCGTTACCTGCGCGCCTTCAGCGAGCATACGGCGGTGTTTTCCGGGGATGCGCTGCAACTGCCCGCCGCACTCAGCGGCCCTGGCCCGATTCGCCTGGTGCACTTCTGGGACCCGGCCTGCCCGTGCAATGTCGGTAACCAGCAACACCTGGGTGAGCTGATCGAGCACTACGCGCCGCAAGGCGTCGAGTTCTATGCCCTGCAAAAAGCCGGCAGCCACGGCGCCCTGCCGGACAATCTGCGCCGGATGAAAACCCTCGAGGCCCTGCCCGGCGCCGACCAGGTACCGGCCAGCCCGGCCGTGGGCATTTGGGACCGTACGGGCAAGCTCGCGTATTTCGGCCCGTACAGTGAAGGGTTGACCTGCAATGCCGGCAACAGCTTTATCGAGCCGATCCTCAAGGCCCTGCAAGCCGGGCGCGAAATCAACGCCACGCACACCCTGGCGGTGGGCTGCTATTGTTCGTGGCCTGAGCAACCGTAGTCTGTCCATTCTGGGTAAGGAAAGTCGATGAAGCGTGTCTTGCTGGCTCTCGTGGTGCTGGTTGTGCTGGTTGCCCTTGGCGCCGGCGGGTATGTCTACAGCAAGCAACCCGGCCGCCAGGGCACGGTCACGCTGGCGCACCTGCAAGGCTCGGTCACCGTGCGCTACGACGACCGTGGCGTGCCGCATATCCGTGCCGAGAACGAAGCCGACCTGTACCGCGCGCTGGGCTATGTGCATGCCCAGGACCGGTTGTTCCAGATGGAAATCATGCGCCGCCTGGC
This sequence comes from Pseudomonas sp. 24 E 13, assembly GCF_900004715.1. NCBI lineage: Bacteria > Pseudomonadati > Pseudomonadota > Gammaproteobacteria > Pseudomonadales > Pseudomonadaceae > Pseudomonas > Pseudomonas sp. 24 E 13. Next base: position 17,794 of record NZ_CVTO01000137.1, on the reverse strand, counting down.
CCGTGGCGAACTGGCCGAAGTGCTGGGGCCCAAGCTGCTGGAGACCGACAAGCTGTTTCGCAGCCTGCGCATTCGCGAGCGTGCCCTGAGCTACGTCGAGCACATGAACCCTGACTCGGACGCCTGGAAGGCCCTGCAAGCCTATCTGGACGGGATCAATCAATACCAGGCCAGCCACGCCAGCCCGATGGAGTTCGACGTACTGGGCATTCCCAAGCGGCCCTTCACCGCCGAGGACTCCATCAGTGTCGCCGGGTATATGGCCTACAGCTTCGCCGCAGCCTTTCGTACCGAACCGGTGCTGACTTACGTGCGCGACCAGTTGGGCAGCGACTACCTCAAGGTGTTCGACCTGGACTGGCAACCCAAAGGCGCACTCAACCTGACGGCCGGCGATTGGAATACCCTCGGCGCCCTCGCCCGCCTGAGCGAACAGGCCCTGGCCGACAACGGCTTGCCGCAACTGGAAGGCAGCAACGCCTGGGCCATCAGCGGCAACCGTACCAAAAGCGGCAAACCGTTACTGGCCGGCGATCCGCATATTCGCTTTTCGGTGCCGTCGGTGTGGTACGAGGCGCAGCTGTCGGCGCCCGGCTTTGAGTTGTATGGCTATCACAACGCGCTGGTGCCGGTGGCGTTCCTGGGCCACAACCTGGATTTCGGCTGGAGCCTGACCATGTTCCAGAACGACGACCTCGACCTGATCGCCGAGAAGGTCAACCCGGCCAACCCCAACCAGGTCTGGTACCACGGCCAGTGGGTGGACATGAGCAGCAGCGAACAGCAAATCCAGGTCAAGGGCCAGGCCCCGGTCACGCTCGTCCTGCGCCGCTCGCCCCACGGCCCGATCGTCAATGACGTGCTCGGTGAACAGGCCGGCGCCACGCCGATTGCCATGTGGTGGGCGTTCCTCGACACCGAGAACCCGATCCTCGAAGGCTTCTACCAGCTCAACCGCGCCGACACCCTGGCCAAGGCACGCGCAGCGGCGGCCAAGGTATCGGCGCCGGGCCTGAATATCGTGTGGGCCAATGCCAAAGGCGATATCGGCTGGTGGGCGGCGGCGCAGTTGCCGATACGCCCGGCCGGCGTCAACCCGGGGTTCATCCTCGACGGCAGTACCGCCCAGGCCGATAAATTGGGCTTCTACCCGTTCAGCGCCAACCCCCAGGAGGAAAACCCGGCGCGCGGCTATGTGGTCTCCGCCAACGCCCAGCCGGCATCGCCCAGCGGCATGGAAATCCCCGGCTATTACAACCTCGCCGACCGTGGCCAGCAGTTGAATGCGCAGTTGAGCGACAACCGCGTGAAATGGGATGTGAACAATAGCCAGGCCCTGCAACTGGGCACCACCACCGCCTTTGGCCCGCGACTGCTGGCGCCGCTGTTGCCGGTGTTGCGCGAGGTGGTCACAGACCCGGCGCAGTTGAAGCTGGTGGAACAACTGGCAAGCTGGACAGGCGACTACCCACTGGAGTCCACCAGTGCCACCCTGTTCAACCAGTTGCTGTTCAACCTGGCCGATGCGACCTTCCACCCGAAACTGGGCGACGCCCTGTTCAAGACGCTGCTCGGCACCCGCGTGATCGACGCCGCCCTACCCCGCCTGGCCGCCACCGCGGATTCGCCCTGGTGGAATGGCACGCGGGCCGACACCGTCAAGCGAGCCTGGGACAACAGCCTGGCGCATCTGAAAGCCACCTTCGGCGATGACCCGTCCCAGTGGCAGTGGGGCAAAGCGCACACCCTGACCCACGGCCACCCGCTGGGCATGCAAAAGCCATTGGACAAACTCTTCAACGTCGGTCCCTTCGCGGCACCGGGCAGCCACGAAGTGCCGAACAACCAGACCGCCATGATCGGCCCGGCACCCTGGCCGGTGACCTACGGCCCTTCGACCCGCCGCCTGATCGATTTCGCCGACGCGGCCCATGCCCTGACAATCAACCCGGTGGGACAAAGCGGCGTGCCGTTTGATGCACACTACAGCGACCAGGCACAAACCTATATCGAAGGCGGGTACGAGCAAGCGCATTTCAGTGAAGAAGAAATCACGGCGAATACCCGCGGCACTTTGAAACTGTTGCCTGCCAGATAACCGAGTATCACTGGGTCAAAATATGGGAGGGGGTGAGGTGGTCACCTTAACCAGCCTGAAATGCAATCAAATGTGGGAGGGGGCTTGCCCCCGATAGCAGTGGATCAGTCAGCTAATCTTTGCCTGACACTCCGCCATCGGGGGCAAGCCCCCTCCCACATGTACGGCAAAGTTGAGCCTGAACTGCTGCGGCGTCACGCCCAGCCGACGGTTGAACACACTGCGCATGTGCTGGGCATCGCGAAACCCGCATTGATAGGCCACGGTCTTCAGCGGCGCATGAGTGCTTTCAAGCATCACCCGCGCCGCGTCCACGCGTGCCCTCTCGACAAATTCCGCCGGCGTGATCCGCGCTTCACGGGCGAACACCCGGGAGAAATTGCGCGCGCTCATATTGGCCGCCCCGGCCAGGTCGGCAATGCTCAAATCCCCGGTCAGGTTCGCCAGCACGTACAACTGCACCAGCGCCACCGCCGAGGTGGCTTCGGCATGGGGCGTGAGGAACGGACTGAACTGCGACTGGCCGCCCGAACGCTGGGTAAACACGACCAGGCGCTTGGCCACGCTCAATGCGACTTCCGGGCCGTGGTCCTGGGCCAGCAGGTACAGCGACAGGTCGATCCCCGCCGTGACCCCGGCCGAGGTGTAGAGGTTGCCGTCCTGCACATACAAACGATCGGCCTCGACCTGTGCCGAGGGGCACAACCGGGCCAGGTCGGCGGCGTCACCCCAATGGGTGGTGACGGTTTTACCGTCCAGCAGGCCGGCGCGGGCCAGCATGAAGGCGCCGTTGCAGATCGAGCCGAAGCGCTGTGCCCTGGCAGCGGCGCCGCGCAGCCAGTCATCAAAGCGGGGGCCGAAATCTTCAAAGGGCAACTGCGGACCACCGGCGACCAGCAGCAGGTCGTAGGCTTGCAGGGCTTCGCTGTAGTGCTTGTGCGCCTGCAAGGACAAACCGTTCGAGCACGCCATAGTGCCGTGGCCGAGGCCAATGACCTCCAGGCGGTAATGCGCTTCGGGCGCCAGGAAGCGGTTGGCCTCGCAGAACACATCCATCGGCCCGGTCACATCCAGTGACTGGACGCCGGGGAAGATCAGGATGGCGACGGTTTTGCTCATGGTCAGACACGCCTTTTTTCTAACTGGATAAACACAAATCCCCTGTGGGAGGGGGCTTGCTCCCGAATGCAGAATGTCAGTCACTGCATCTGGTACTGACCCACCGCTATCGGGAGCAAGCCCCCTCCCACATTTGGATCTTCGCAGGCACAACCCTAGCTGATTTGAGCATGGCACGATGTATAGCCAAATTGGCCGGGATCACTCCCTCGCCGCAATAGCCCTTGCGCGGGTGCACGACCAGACTGGAGCTTTCCAGAGGAGAGCCACCATGAGCACCACCATCGCCGGTATCAAAATCCCCGACAGTGCCCTGGCCAGGGCCACCACCGAATACATTCGCGACATTGAGTCAGACCTGCTCTACCACCACTCGCGCCGGGTGTTCCTGTTCGGCGCTTTGAGCGGTGAGCGCAAGCAACTGGCCTACAACCCGGAGTTGCTGTACGTCGGTGCGATGTTCCACGATCTGGGTTTGGTTGAAGGTCATCGCAGTGACAACGAACGTTTCGAAGTGGACGGCGCCAACGCGGCCGCCGCCTTTCTCAAGCCGTATGGGCTGAGCGACGACGATATCGAACAGGTGTGGCTGTCCATCGCTCTGCACACCACGCCGGGCGTACCGCAGCATTTGCGCCCTACCGTGGCGCTGGTGACTGCCGGGGTGGAGATGGATGTGCTGGGCATGGACTACGCCGCATTCAGCACGGTGCAGCGCGAAGCGGTGGTGCATGCGCATCCACGCGTTGAGGGGTTCAAGGAATGCATCATCTGCGCGTTCGCCGACGGCTTGCGCCATCGCCCGCAGACCACGTTTGGCAACGTGAAGACCGATGTGCTGGTGGATCAGGAGCCGGGGTTCAGGCCGATGAACTTTGTCGAGGTGATTCGCCAGTCGCCGTGGTCAGCTTAACCAGCCTGAAATGCAATCAAATGTGGGAGGGGGCTTGCCCCCTCCCACATTTTGATCCGGTTCCGGCAGTTAGACCGGTGCCGGGGCGCGGCGCTTGTCCGGCTGCTGCCAGCCATCCGCTGCGGCTTCTTCGATGGCTTGCTGGATGGCCTTCTTGCGGTGTTCTTCGGCACGGCGGCTGAAGAACCACACCAGGAAGGTCACCAGCGACACCGCCAGCAGGATCAGGCTCGCCACCGCGTTGATCTCGGGCTTGACCCCAAGGCGCACCGCCGAGAACACTTCCATCGGCAAGGTGGTCGAACCCGGGCCCGACACGAAGCTGGCCAGTACCAGGTCGTCCAGGGACAGTGCGAACGACATCATGCCGCCCGCCGCCAGCGATGGCGCGATCATCGGGATGGTGATCAGGAAGAACACCTTCCACGGCCGTGCGCCCAGGTCCATTGCCGCTTCTTCGATCGACAGGTCCAGCTCACGCAGGCGCGCCGACACCACCACCGCCACATACGCCGCGCAGAATGTCGTGTGGGCGATCCAGATAGTGACGATGCCACGCTCCTGAGGCCAACCGATCATCTGCGCCATGGCCACGAACAGCAGCAACAGCGACAGGCCGGTAATCACCTCCGGCATCACCAGCGGCGCCGTGACCAGGCCGCCGAACAGCGTGCGGCCCTTGAACTGGCTGATGCGCGTCAGCACGAACGCCGCCAGCGTCCCCAGCGCAACGGCCGCCACCGCCGTGTAGCAGGCAATTTCCAGGGAACGCGCCACCGAGCCCATCAACTGGGTGTTGTCCAGCAGGCCCACGTACCACTTGATCGACCAGCCGCCCCACACCGTCACCAACTTGGACTCGTTGAACGAGTAGATCACCAGGATCAGCATCGGCAGGTAAATGAACAGCAACCCCACGACCAGCATGAAGCTGGAGAAACGAAAGCGCTTCATATCTTGCCCTCCAGCTCTTTGGCCTGGCTGCGGTTGAACAGGATGATCGGCACGATCAGGATCGCCAGCATCACCACCGCCAGGGCGGACGCCACCGGCCAGTCACGGTTGTTGAAGAATTCCTGCCACAGCACTTTACCGATCATCAGGGTTTCCGGGCCGCCGAGCAGTTCAGGAATCACGAACTCGCCCACCACCGGGATAAACACCAGCATGCACCCGGCGATGATGCCGTTCTTGGACAGCGGCACGGTGATTTTCCAGAAGCTGTTGAAGGTGCTTGAGCCCAGGTCCGACGCCGCTTCCAGCAGGCTCTGGTCGTGTTTGACCAGGTTGGCGTACAGCGGCAGGATCATGAACGGCAGGTACGAATAGACCACGCCGATATACACCGCGATGTTGGTGTTGAGGATCTGCAGCGGTTCGTTGATCAACCCCATGGACATCAGGAAGCCGTTGAGCAAGCCGTTGTTGCTGAGGATGCCCATCCACGCATAGACGCGGATCAGGATCGCAGTCCAGGTCGGCATCATGATCAGCAACACCAGCACGGTTTGCATTTCCTTGCGTGCGGTGGCGATGGCGTAGGCCATCGGATAGCCGATCAGCAGGCACAGCAGCGTGCTGAAAAAGGCCATCTTCAGCGAGCCCAGGTACGCGGCGATGTAGAGCTCGTCGCCCGCCAGCAAGCTGTAGTTGGCCAGGTTCAGCACCACTTGCAGCTTCTGCTCAACGTAGGTGTAGATCTCGGTGTAGGGCGGGATCGCCACATCGGCTTCGGCAAAGCTGATTTTCAACACGATGAAGAACGGCAGTGCGAAGAACAGGAACAGCCAGAGGAAGGGAATCCCGATGACCACCTGCTTGCCATTGGGGATTATGCGATCCAAGCGCCGCTTGAATTTCTTCATGTTCATGAGCGCAGTACCACGCCGCTGTCGTCTTCCCACCATACGTAGACCTGGTCACCCCAGGTCGGCCGCTGGCCACGGCGCTCGGCGTTGGCGACGAAGGACTGCACCAGCTTGCCGCTCGGCAGTTCCACGTAGAACACCGAGTGGCCGCCCAGGTAGGCGATGTCGTGCACCTTGCCGCTGGACCAGTTGTGCTCGCAGGTCGGCATTTGGGTGGTGACCAGCAGTTTTTCCGGGCGAATCGCGTAGGTCACCGACTTGTCTTCCACCGAGGTGGCGATGCCGTAGCCCACGTAAATGTCGCGGTCCAGGTCCGGGCACTTGAGCACGGCGTGGCCTTCGGCGTCGTCCACCACCTGGGTGTCGAAGATATTGACGTTGCCGATGAACTCGCACACCAGGCGGCTGGTAGGCGTTTCGTAGATGTCGATCGGGCTGCCGATCTGGGCGATCCAGCCCAGGTGCATGATCGCGATACGCTCGGCCATGGTCATGGCCTCTTCCTGGTCGTGGGTCACCATCACGCAGGTCACGCCGACGCGTTCGATGATCTCCACCAGCTCCAGTTGCATCTGCGAGCGCAGCTTCTTGTCCAGCGCCCCCATCGGCTCATCGAGCAGCAGCAGTTTCGGACGCTTGGCTAGGGAGCGGGCCAATGCCACACGCTGGCGCTGGCCACCGGACAGCTGGTGCGGCTTGCGCTTGGCGTACTGGCTCATCTGCACCAGCTTGAGCATCTCGGCCACGCGGGCATCCACTTCGGCCTTGGGGATTTTGTCCTGTTGCAGGCCGAAGGCGATGTTCTGCGCCACGGTCATGTGCGGAAACAAGGCGTAGGACTGGAACATCATGTTGATCGGCCGCTCATAGGGCGGCATGTCGGTGATGTCCACACCATCAAGGTAGATGCGACCTTCAGTCGGGCGTTCGAAGCCTGCCAGCATGCGCAGCAGGGTGGACTTGCCCGAACCCGATCCGCCGAGCAAGGCGAAGATCTCGCCTTTCTTGATTTCCAGGGACACATCGTCCACGGCAATCGTCTCGTCGAACTTCTTCGTGACCCGGTCGATTTTGACCAGCACCTTCTTCGGTGTCTGGTCGCCCTCGAGGGCTTTCTTATAGGCGCCGGAGGCAACTGCCATTTACGAAACTCCCAACAAATTTGCAGTTCGCCCCAGGTGAGCGAACTTGGATAGTTTGAGCCTTACTTGCCCGTCTTGACCTTGGTCCAGCTACGGGTCATTAAACGCTGCACGGTCGGGGGCAGCTCGCCGTTGACGAATGTCCGATCGAGTACCGCCTGCGGTGGGTAAACCGCTGCGTCGGTGCGTATCGATTGCTCCATCAGTGAGTCCGACCCTGGGTTGGGGTTGGCGTAACCGACGTAATCACTGACCTGGGCGATCACCTCAGGTTGCAGCAAATAGTTGATGAACGCGTGGGCTTCCTTGACGTTGGTGGCGTCCTTGGGGATCGCCAGCACGTCAAACCACAGGTTGCCGCCTTCCTTGGGAATCGCGTAGGCGATGTTCACGCCTTTGCCCGCCTCGGCGGCACGTGCCCTGGCCTGGAACACATCGCCGGAAAACCCGGCGGCCACGCAGATATTGCCGTTGGCCAGGTCCGAGATGTATTTGGAGGAATGGAAGTAGGTCACGTAGGGGCGGACTTTGAGCAACTTCTCCTCGGCCTTCTTGTAGTCGGCCGGGTTGGTGCTGTTCGGGTCCAAGCCCATGTAGTTGAGGACTGCGGGCAGCATTTCATCCGCCGAATCCATGAATGAAACACCGCAGCTGGCGAGCTTCTTCATGTTTTCCGGCTCGAACAGCACGGCCCAGGAGTCGATTTTGTCGACGCCCAGCACCTCCTTCACCTTATCGACGTTGTAACCGATGCCATTGGTGCCCCACAGGTACGGCACGGCGTACGCATTGCCCGGATCGTTTTTCTCAAGGCGCTTGAGCAACGCCGGGTCGAGGTTGGCGTAGTGGTTCAGCAATGACTTGTCGAGCTTCTGGAACGCCCCGGCCTTGATCTGCTTGCCCAGGAAGTGGTTGGACGGCACCACCACGTCGTAGCCGGTACGCCCGGCGAGCAGCTTGCCTTCCAGGGTTTCGTTGGAATCGAACACGTCATACACGGGCTTGATGCCGGTGGCCTTTTCGAAATTGGCCAGGGTGTCGGGGCCGATGTAGTCCGACCAGTTATAAACATGCACAGTCGGTGCGGCCTGCACGCTGACAGCCAGCGTGATACCTGCACCCACCAGCAAGGCTTTGCGAAATAAAAAAATTGGCAAGTGGAGGTCCTCTTAAATAGTTGGGCCCAAGTTGTTGCCCGGCAACAAACCGGCGCGCAACTTACCCTCGATAAACCGATCCGGCAAAAACTTTCTGTCATTTAACTGTAGGAGCGAGCTTGCTCGCGAAGGTCGTCAACGCTCATGCGGGGCATCAGGCACCCCGCAGCGCTCTTGAATTTTTCGCGAGCAAGCTCGCTCCTACAGGTTTTGTGCGTTACTTGCCCGATTTGATCTTGGTCCAGCTGCGGGTCATTTCACGCTGGGTTGCAGCCGGCAGGTCGGCAATGGCGTAGAGCTTGGCCTGCACGTCCGCTGGTGGGTAGATGCCCGGGTCGCTGGTGATGTCTTTGTCGACCAGTGCGGTGGCTTTCTCGTTACCGTTCGGGAAACGCACGCTGTTGGTGATCGAAGCCATCACTTCCGGCTTGAGCAGGTAGTTCATGAACGCGTAGGCGGCTTCGACGTTTTCAGCATCTTTCGGGATGGCGACCATGTCGAAGAAACTGCCGGCGCCTTCTTTCGGAATGTCGTAGGCCACCTTGACCTTGCCACCGGCTTCAGCCGCACGGGACTTGGCCTGCTGGATGTCACCCGAGTAACCCACGGCCACGCAGATGTTGCCGTTGGCCAGGTCCGAGATGTACTTGGACGAGTGGAAGTAGCCAATCGAAGGACGGATTTTCAGGAACAGGTCTTCGGCTTGCTTGAGGTCGGCTTTCTTCTGGGTGTCGGTCGGCAGGCCCAGGTAATGCAGCGCAATCGGCAGCATTTCGGTCGGCGAATCGAGGAAGCTCACGCCGCAGCTTTTCAGCTTGGCGATGTTTTCCGGCTTCATCAGCACATCCCACGACTCGATCTTGTCCACGCCCAGCGCGGCCTTGACCTTCTCCGGGTTGTAGCCGATACCGATCGAGCCCCACATGTACGGGAACGCGTGCTTGTTGTCCGGGTCGCTGACCGACACGGCCTTGAGCAGCGATTTGTTCAGGTTGCTGTACTCAGGCAGCTTGGACTTGTCCAGCTCCTGGTACACGCCGGCCTTGATCTGCTTGGCCAGGAAGTTGTTCGACGGTACGACGATGTCATAGCCGGACTTGCCTGCCAGCAACTTGGCTTCCAGGGTCTCGTTGCTGTCGAACACGTCGTACACCACCTTGATGCCCGACTCCTTTTCGAAGTTGGCGATGGTGTCCGGTGCGATGTAGTCGGACCAGTTGTAGACGTGCAGGACTTTATTGTCCGCCTGGGCCACGCCCGCCATTGCGCCCATCAGGGACAAGGCGAGGAGGGTCTTGCCAGCGTTTTTCAAACCTAATGCCTTCATTGGATGATGCTCCGATTTTTCTTTTTGGGCCGCACGTAGTAAATGTTTCGGGCCCAGCCAAAGGGCAACAAAACAGGACGACAGTCTGGCAAGTTCGGGGGCCCCCTTTCAACCGGCCCCCACATTTATCTACTCAGTCCTGCAATGCCGCCAACGTCAGGTCCAGGCACTGGCGGGCCTTGGTCACCAGCTCGTCGATTTCAGCCTTGCTGATCACCAGCGGCGGCGAAATGATCATGGTATCGCCCACGGCGCGCATGATCAGGCCGTTTTCGAAGCAGAAGGTTCGGCAAATCATGCCGGCGCCCTTGCCTTCGTAGCGCTTGCGCGTGGCCTTGCCCTGCACCAGCTCGATCGCACCGAGCATGCCCACACCGCGCACTTCACCCACCAGTGGATGGTCGGCCAGTTCCCGCAGACGTTTCTGCAAATACGGTGCCGTTTCTTCATGCACGCGACTGACGATTTTTTCATCGCGCAGGATGCGGATGTTTTCCAGGGCCACCGCCGCCGCCACCGGATGCCCGGAGTAGGTGAAACCGTGGTTGAAATCGCCGCCTTCGTTGAGCACGGCCACCACGTCGTCGTGCACGATCAGGCCGCCCATGGGGACGTAGCCGGACGTCAGGCCCTTGGCGATGGTCATCATGTGTGGCTTGAGGTCGTAGAAATCGCTGCCGAACCACTGCCCGGTACGGCCGAAGCCGCAGATGACTTCGTCGGCGACAAACAGGATGTCGTACTTGGCGAGGATTTCCTTGATGCGCGGCCAGTAGCTGTCAGGCGGCACTATTACGCCACCGGCGCCCTGGATCGGCTCGGCAATAAAGGCACCGACGTTGTCCACGCCCAGTTCCAGGATCTTCTCTTCCAACTGGTTGGCGGCCCAGATCCCGAATTCTTCAGGGCTCATGTCGCCGCCTTCGCCAAACCAGTACGGCTGGGCGATGTGGGTGATGCCCGGGATCGGCAGGTCGCCCTGCTCATGCATATAGGTCATGCCGCCCAGGCTGGCGCCGGCCACGGTGGAACCGTGGTAGCCATTCTTGCGGCTGATGATGATTTTCTTGTTCGGCTGGCCCTTGATCGCCCAGTAGTGGCGGACCATGCGCAACATGGTGTCGTTGCCTTCGGAGCCGGAACCGGTGAAGAACACGTGGTTCATGCCGGCCGGTGCGACGTCGGAAATGACTTTGGCCAATTCGAGTACCGGCGGGTGGGCAGTCTGGAAGAACAGGTTGTAGTACGGCAGTTCTTTCATCTGTTTGGCGGCGGCGTCGGCCAGTTCATCGCGACCGTAACCGATCGCCACGCACCACAGGCCGGCCATGCCGTCGAGGATCTTGTTGCCTTCGCTGTCCCACAGGTAAACGCCGTGGGCTTTGGTGATGATCCTTGGGCCTTTCTCTTTCAATTGCTTGAAGTCGCTGAACGGCGCGAGGTGGTGATCATTGCTCAAGGCTTGCCATTCACGGGTTTGCGGGTTGTTGCTGGACATACCGATCTCCTGGAATTTTCGGTGAAGGGCGCGCCATGTGAAGGCGCGCCCGGCGCATCAGACGGCGAAGAGCAGGAATTCCCGCTCCCACGAACTGATCACGCGCTTGAAGTTTTCATGCTCAGCCCGCTTGACCGCGACGTAGCCTGTGATGAATTTCTGCCCCAGGTATTTTTCGATGGTCTTGCTGTTTTCCATGCGTTCCAGGGCGTCCTCGATGGTCAGCGGCAGGCGCAGGTTGCGCCGCTCGTAACCACGGCCCACCACGGGTGCGCTCGGGTTATGGCCTTCGACCATGCCGATGTAGCCGCACAGCAAACTGGCGGCAATGGCCAGGTACGGGTTGGCGTCGGCGCCCGGCAAGCGGTTTTCCACGCGGCGGTTCTGCGGCCCGGCATCCGGTACGCGCAGGCCCACGGTGCGGTTTTCTTCACCCCATTCCACGTTCACCGGCGCCGAGGTGTCGGGCAGGAAGCGGCGGAATGAATTCACGTTGGGGGCGAATAAAGGCAACAACTCGGGGATGAATTTCTGCAGGCCGCCAATATGGTTGAGGAACAGCTGGCTCATGCTCCCGTCTTCGTTTGAGAAGACGTTCTTGCCGGTGGCGATGTCGATGATGCTCTGGTGCAGGTGCATCGCGCTGCCGGGCTCGCCGGTCATGGGCTTGGCCATGAAGGTGGCGGCCACGTTGTGCTTGAGCGCGGCTTCACGCATGGTGCGCTTGAACACCAGGATCTGGTCGGCCAGGGACAGCGCATCGCCGTGACGGAAGTTGATTTCCATCTGTGCGGTGCCGTCTTCGTGGATCAAGGTATCGAGGTCCAGCTCCTGCAGTTCGCACCAGTCATAGACGTCTTCGAACAGCGGGTCGAATTCGTTGGCGGCTTCTATAGAGAAGGACTGGCGCCCCGTCTCCGGGCGACCGGAACGGCCAATCGGCGGTTGCAGCGGGAAGTCCGGGTCTTCGCAGCGCTTGGTCAGGTAGAACTCCATCTCCGGCGCCACGATAGGCTGCCAGCCACGGTCGGCGTAGAGCTTGAGGACTTTCTTGAGTACGTTGCGCGGCGACAGCTCGATCGGGTTGCCTTGCTTGTCGTAGGTGTCGTGGATCACCTGGGCGGTCGGCTCGATGGCCCAGGGCACCAGGAATACCGCGTTCTGGTCGGGGCGGCAGATCATGTCGATGTCGGCCGGGTCGAGCAATTCGTAATAGATGTCGTCTTCGACATAGTCGCCGGTCACGGTCTGCAACAGAACGCTTTCGGGCAGGCGCATGCCTTTTTCGGCGATGAACTTGTTGGTCGGCGAAATCTTGCCCCGGGTGATGCCGGTGAGGTCGCCAATCATGCATTCGACTTCTGTGATCTTGTGGTCTTTCAACCAATCGGTGAGCTGGTCGAGGTTGTTACTCATAAATGCCTCTGGGCTGGGTTTCCTGGCATCCGTTAAAGGCCAGGCGTTGGTTGACGCAGCATCCGCGTCGTGTGTTCATTCAGGGTAGGAGCTTACCTGCCATTTGCTGCAACGTTGCATTCCTCACGCCAAAGTTGTGCGCAATTTTGATCGGCGAGGTGGACAAGGGCTTGTCAGTGGCGGATGAGATGGCAAAGAAGAGGCCGGACCGGCCGTCAAGAATATTAGCCGGTGCGCGAGCATTGACGCGGGACGAAAGGACTGCGGACAACGCCCGGTTCAAGCAGGCATAGACACCCAATGGTGGCAGGTGAAACATGAAGCACCCCGATATTATTGCTGTTATGGGTTTGAATCGAGCTTAGCCTTGTTCATTTTCTTACACAACACCCCCGTAAAAAATACAACACGGCCCGCTCAAGCCGGCTGGTCCCAAGACCCTGAAACCCAAAAAACCGCTCTAAAAAGCCCCAAAAAAGGCGCCACGGCGCTTTTTTAGGGCAAAAAAGGCCTCGCTTGACTTCGGCATGCCGTTCGGGTTGACTGAAACCAGAAAAGATCAATGATTGATATTTTTAACAACAAAGGTGTTGCATCATGTCGGTACCCCCGCGTGCCGTTCAGCTTAACGAAGCGAACGCGTTCCTTAAGGATCATCCTGAGGTTCTGTACGTAGACCTTCTAATTGCGGATATGAATGGTGTGGTGCGCGGCAAGCGCATCGAACGCACCAGCCTCCACAAGGTTTACGAGAAGGGCATTAACCTGCCTGCCTCTTTATTTGCCCTGGATATCAATGGCTCGACGGTGGAAAGCACCGGCCTGGGCCTGGACATCGGCGATGCTGACCGAATCTGTTATCCAATCCCCGACACCCTGTGCAATGAACCCTGGCAAAAGCGCCCTACCGCGCAACTGCTGATGACCATGCACGAACTTGAAGGTGAACCCTTCTTCGCCGATCCACGCGAAGTACTGCGCCAAGTGGTGAGCAAGTTCGACGACATGGGCCTGACCATCTGCGCCGCCTTCGAGCTTGAGTTTTACCTGATCGATCAGGAGAACGTGAACGGCCGCCCTCAACCGCCGCGCTCGCCGATCTCCGGCAAACGCCCGCATTCGACACAGGTCTACCTGATCGACGACCTCGACGAATACGTCGACTGCCTCCAGGACATTCTGGAAGGTGCCAAGGAGCAAGGCATCCCGGCCGATGCCATCGTCAAGGAAAGTGCCCCGGCGCAGTTCGAAGTGAACCTGCACCACGTGGCCGACCCGATCAAGGCCTGCGACTACGCGGTACTGCTCAAGCGCCTGATCAAGAACATCGCCTACGACCATGAGATGGACACCACCTTCATGGCCAAGCCTTACCCAGGCCAGGCAGGCAACGGTTTGCACGTGCACATCTCCATTCTGGACAAGGACGGCAAGAACATTTTTGCCAGCGAGGATCCCGAGCAGAACGCCGCATTGCGTCACGCGATCGGCGGTGTGCTCGAGACCCTGCCCGCCCAGATGGCGTTTCTATGCCCCAACGTCAACTCCTACCGCCGTTTCGGCGCACAGTTCTACGTGCCGAATTCGCCGTGCTGGGGCCTGGACAACCGCACCGTGGCGATTCGCGTACCGACCGGCTCGTCCGATGCGGTGCGCATCGAACACCGCGTGGCCGGCGCCGACGCCAACCCTTACCTGCTGATGGCTTCGGTATTGGCCGGCGTGCACCACGGCCTGACCAACAAGATCGAACCGGGCGCGCCCGTGGAAGGCAACAGCTACGAGCAGAACGAACAGAGCCTGCCGAACAACCTGCGCGATGCCCTGCGCGAGTTGGACGACAGCGAGGTGATGGCCAAGTACATCGATCCCAAATACATCGATATCTTCGTCGCCTGTAAGGAAAGCGAGCTGGAGGAGTTCGAACACTCCATCTCCGACCTTGAGTACAACTGGTACCTGCATACCGTGTAAGCGGTTGCGATGTTGAAGAAACGCCACAGGCTTGAGGGTCTGTGGCGTTTTTTTTGCGCTGCACTCTCGTTCCCGCGCTCCGCGTGGGAATGCATCAAGGGACGCTCCGCGTCCCAAGAGCAGACGCGGAGCGTCCAGTGAGGCATTCCCACGCAGAGCGTGGGAACGATCCTAGGGTCGCGTACAATGCCCGCTGCCTTGTAGGAGACTTCCATGACAACCGCCGCCCCTCGCAAACCTCGCGCCCGCAGTCAAGCGCGGATCGACGCGATCCTGGACGCCGCCCGCGCCTTGCTGGCGGCCGAAGGCGTGGCCGGTTTGTCGATCTACAGCGTGGCCGAACGGGCGCAGATCCCGCCATCGTCGGTGTACCACTTTTTCGCCAGCGTGCCGGCACTGCTGGAGGCGTTGACGGCCGATGTGCACGCCGCCTTTCGCGCGGCCATCCAGGCGCCCATCGAACACGACTCGCTCAAGACCTGGCGCGACCTGTCCTGCATCGTCGAGCAGCGCATGCTCGCCATCTACAGCCATGACGCCGCCGCGCGCCAGTTGATCCTGGCCCAGCATGGGTTGACTGAAGTGACCCAGGCGGATCGTCAGCATGACCTGGAACTCGGCGATTTGATGCTGGCGGTATTCAACCGCCACTTTGAAGTGCCGACACTACCGAGCGATGTGGATGTGTTCGCCCTGGCGCTTGAATTGAGCGACCGCGTGTATGCGCGCTCGGTGCATCAGCATGGGCAGATTACGCCGCGCATGGCGCAGGAAGGCATGCGGGTGTTTGATGCGTATGTGGGGCTTTATTTGCCGGCTTACCTGCCCAAGCGCTGAGTCTTGTGTTGGCTGGGCCGGCGTCATCGGGGGCATAGGTATCTACACACCTGCGTAGCACCCAACCGTAACCACGATGCGAAGCGAGTCGCTCTTGATCTGGCTTTTGATCTTGGTCTTAGGCGCCCCGTTAAACCACGCTGGCCGAACGCAGGCTTGAATCCGTGGGTAACCCGGCAGGACGCC